>CAZOZU010000144.1:0-5748 GCA_964584355.1 uncultured Rikenellaceae bacterium | reverse complement strand
ATTGATCTTTCCGGAGCCAATGAGTTAATTTTCGATATTCCCGGCTCGGGACAGAGCAATGCAACACAGACTTTTGCCGATATTTTCCCTGATCTGCCGGAGAAAAAAGTGAAACCGGGGTATACATGGACTTCAACAGATTCAGTCAATGCAGTATCGCCTGTAACAACTACTATCACGTTTGCTGTCTATGAAAACATATTTGAGGGTATCGAAAATATTGACGGTATAGAATGTGCCAAGATATCTTCAACACTTTCAGGTAATCAATCTTTGAAGACACAAGCCCAGGGAATGGATGTTAAAATGTCAGGGCCATTTACCGGTACGAGCACCGTCTTCTTTGCAATTAAGGAGGGTTATTTTATTAAACAAACGGTAAATATAAAACTTGATGGCGAATTGGAACTGACTTATCCACAGGAAATGACAATGCCACTGACTATGGAAATAAGTTCCGTTAATGAGGTTGTGAAATAAATTCTGGTAAATATCTGAACATTGTTTGTAATTTACTGTTTATGTTTCAGGAACCATTAGTTTTTGAACATGGGAAAATATATTATTATAACATTGATCAGTTTTATAACTATGAATTCATTCTCACAAACAAAAGAAAATATTTTTTACAGTTTTAAGGTTAAAACACTTGAAGGAAAAGATTTCGATTTTTCCACGCTTAAGGGAAAGAAAGTAATGATAGTCAACACTGCTTCAAAATGCGGATTCACACCCCAGTATGAAGATCTTGAAGCATTATACGGGCAATATAAACAGAAATTGGTTATTATCGGATTTCCTGCAAATAACTTCATGAACCAGGAACCGGGATCAGCATTTGAAATACGGCAATTCTGTACTATTAATTATGATGTTACCTTTCCACTAATGGAAAAAATCTCTGTAAAGGGGAAGGATATTCATCCTGTTTATCAGTGGCTTACATCGAAAGAGAAAAACGGTGTTATGGATTCCAAAGTAAAATGGAATTTCCAGAAATATCTGATAGATGAGGAAGGTAATCTTGTTGATGTTCTTTATTCAAAGGATAAACCCGGATCAGAAAAAGTATTGGTCTGGCTGGGGAAGTAAAAAACCCACCCCCAGCCCTCCGCTATCGCGGAGCAGGCTTCCGCTATCGCGGAATCTCCGCGTTGCTCCGATCTCCCAGGAGGGGAGCTATTTAGTAAACGATTGCATGATCGTATGATTGCACGATAAACTAAACCAGGTACGGTATAAACATCTTCGTCTCCTTCATATAGTCGATATACTGATCACCAAACCTTGTGATCATCTCCTTCTCTTCAATTTTAGCAGTGAAAAAGAGAGCTATAATGTTAACAGTTCCCGCAATAATTTGAAGATTCCCGGGATCTTTGAACATAATACCGGTTCCTAAAAGCAAAAGAGAACAGTATAGTGGATGACGGATATAGTTGTATATCCCTGATTTAATGAGAGCTGTTGTGTTTTCAAGCGATTTTTCCGATTTCCCCTTTTTTTTCAGGAGAAGAAAGCCTGCTACTACCGGATAGATTGATAAAACCAGTAAAATCCATGCTAATATCTGGTTCCAGGAGAAAGGGTTATGAAACCATAACCTCCAATTCAAGAGAAAAAGTATGAAGATGCTTTCAAAAGAGAAAAACCTTGCAATGCCATGATAGCGTTTCTCCTTCAGGGAAACAAGCCATGAAATTATTACAAGGATTACAGTGCCTGAAGCAAGAACAATGTAATTCATTAAATATCAGCTTGATTTTTTGACTTTTTTGAGATATTTATACACCTCAACCTGTGACCTGATCTTCTTTTTTCCTGTTTTTACAAATTTGTTAGAGAGAGAAGCATCCAGTATACGAGCTTTTACATTGTCATTCCATTGAATTTCGAAGATCTTTTTTAGCTCATTCTTGATATTCTTGTCAAAAACAGGACATGTAACCTCTATACGATGGTCAATATTTCGGGTCATAAGGTCAGCTGAAGTAATGTAAACATCGTCTTTGCCTCCATTACGGAATATCATGAATCTGCTATGTTCGAGAAAACGGTCAACTATACCAATTGCCTTGATGTTCTCACTGATATTTTTAAGTCCGGGTACCAGTGAATTCATTCCCCTTATAATAATCTTAATATTAACACCTGCCATACTTGCCTCATAAAGATTATTTATTACTTCATTGTCGGAGATATTATTAAGTTTGATATATATATATGCTTTCTTGCCTTCTTTTGCATATTTAATTTCATTCTCAATTAACAGGTTTATTTTATTCCTGAGGGAAAAGGGGGATATAATAAGGTGGTAATAGTTTTCTTTCTTATAGTTGACATTAAAGAAATTAAATACCTTCTGTACCTCGTTGGTTATTTTAACATTTTTTGTGAGTAGAAGGTGATCGGTATAAATTCTGGCAGTATCCTCGTTGAAATTTCCTGTACCTACAGCAGCAAAACGTTGGGTGGAATTATTATTGATTTTCGTAATTAGAAGCAGTTTAGAATGGACTTTCAGACCCGGCACACCATAAATTACTTTTATTCCCTCTTCCATAAGTTTATTTCCCCAGAGGATATTTGCTTCCTCATCAAATCTTGCCTGGAGTTCCACCACTGTTGTAACGCTTTTCCCGTTTCTGGCAGCATTCAGTAGTGCATTGATAACACTTGAGTTTCTGGCAAGCCGGTAAAGAGTAATTTGTATTGAGGTTACGTCCGGATCAATAGATGCTTCCCTGAGAAGATCAATCAGATGGTCGAAGGGATGGTAAGGGAAAAAAAGCATAATATCTTTTTTCTTCATGGCCGACAATACGCTTTTACCTGATTGTATATCAGGGTGTGGTATAGGGTCCAGAGGTTCATAATAAAACTTCTTTTTATACAGCTTGGGAAACCTCATAAAATCCTTGAAATTATGGTACCGGTCGGCAGGAATGACAACATCATCGGGACCAAAATATAACTTCTTCTTCAGTATTTTAAGTAGATCGTCGGGCATATCCCGGTCATAAATAAACCTGACTGTTGATCCTCTCTTTCTCTGGGTGAGACTTTTTGAGATTTTTTCTATATAACTTTCCGAGATATCGTCTGCTATTTCGAGTTCTGCATCTTTGGTAATTTTGATTGTATATGCTGAAAACTCATCATAATCGAATATAAAGAAGATATCCCTGAGTCCATACCTGATTATATCGTCCAGAAATATTATATACTTATCATCACCGATTTCAGGAAGGATAATAAAACGAGGTATTACTGTGCCAGGTATCTCAAGGATAGCATATCTTTTTTTATCATTTTTTGTGTTTCTTAATATTATTGCAAGGAAAATAGCATCATCAGTAAGGTTTGGAAGATCAGTTTTATTATCTATCAGGAATGGCATTAATCTCGATCTAACCTCATTAATAAAATACTCTCTGACAAATTCTGCCTGTGCTTCGTTTAATTGTTTCTCATTAATGATGTGTATTTTATGTTTATCTAATTCCTGGATTAAAGAAGAATATATCTTTTCAAATTTCGAATTTTGAATAAGTACTATCTCATGTAATTTTTTCAGGGTCGCTTTAGGATCATATCCCAGAATATCTTTTGCCTTGGGACCAATCAGCGTAAGTCGTTTCAATGTTGCAACCCTCACCCTGAAGAATTCATCAAGATTATTCGAATAAATACCCAGGAATATCAGACGTTCTGCAAGAGGTACTTCTTTATTTTCAGCCTCCTGCAGAACCCTTTCATTAAAGGATAACCAACTGATTTCTTTAGGTATATAAGATTTATTCATGATTTCTTAACAGGTTTAAGAAAATACTCTGTTTTCCCACTGTCGGGTTTTATGTCAGACCATTTATTGACCTTAAAGGAAAGACATGCAACACTGGTCTTTGTAAGAAATTCACAACCACTCCTCGATAAACGGTCAGGTATTTCAGTAAATGATGGATTATGACCAAAGAGAGTTATTGTATCAATGTCATCATCAACTTTTTTCAGCATCGCCAACAGAGATTTAATATTTATATTGAAGTATAGAATACTTAAGATTAAGATCTTCTCATATTTTATTCCAAATTCTTCTGCAAAGATATATGCTGTTTCAAGAGCTCTGAAAGCCGGACTTGTAACAAACAGGCCGGGATTCGGTTCTTTTTCTCTGAAGCGCTGAGCCATAACTCTCGATATTAACTTTCCTTTTGTGGTAAGCGACCTTTCAAAGTCGGAAATCCCTAAAGGCTGGTTTTCAGCTCTTCCATGCCGGACAAAGATTAATTTTTTCATTAAAGATAGTTAAAATGATTGTAAAAAATTGTGGATTATACTCCAAAGGAGGTTCCCATTTTCTTTGCCTGTTTAACAATTGGGTTATCGTGTTCAATAAGTTTAAGTTTTCCTGCAGCATCCTTAAGAGACAGAGCTACAATTTCGTTGTTTTTCAGAGCTACCATCTTGCCGAAATCCCTTTCTGAGATCATATCTGCGGCAGCAGTACCATAGCGTGTTGCAAGCACTCTGTCCATTGGTGATGGAGTACCTCCTCTCTGAATATAGCCCAGAACAGTTTCTCGTGCCTCAAGGCCGGTATGTTCAGTTATTCTTTTGCTTAGATATTGTGCGACAGACCTGTCTTTATCCGGGTTTCTTACTCCTTCCGCAACCACAACAATGGAGTATGGTTTATTCTCATCAGCACGTTTTTGAAGATATTCAGCTATCTTTTCTTCTTTATAAGGTATTTCAGGGATCAGGATAACATCACCACCACCTGCAACACCTGAATATAAAGCTATCCATCCGGCATTGTGTCCCATTACCTCAATAAGCATAATCCTCTTGTGTGAGTTGGCAGTGGAATGAAGCCTGTCAATTGCTTCAGTGGCTATATTGACTGCTGAATCGAAACCGAATGTTATATCAGTACCCCACACATCATTGTCTATTGTTTTTGGTATTCCGATAACATTAAGTCCCTCCTGTGACAAAAGACTAGCAGTTTTAATAGTGCCATTTCCACCTATACATACAAGACAATCCAGTTCCATTTGTTCATAATGTTCCTTTATAAGATCCGGTTTTCTGATCTCCGTCTTTTTCTTTCCTGTCTTCTTATAAGGCTTTTCCCTTGAGGTTCCCAGTATTGTTCCTCCAAGGGTTAGAATTCCTGAGAGATCGCGTTCTGATAATTCACGGTATTCTTTGTTTATCAGTCCGGTATAACCATCACTGACACCGATTACTCTCATCCCGTATTTCATTATTGCGGTCTTGCCGACCCCTCGTATGGCAGCATTAAGACCAGGACAATCACCTCCTGCCGTAAGGATACCGATCTTCATGCCGTTACTTTTTTTACTCATAACTATACGGTGGATTTTAGATAGACAAATTTAATTTTTTCAGAGGTATTTTAAAGGTTTTTGCCTGTATAATTTAATTTACTTAACTTTAATCGCTGCTGTAAAAAGAATATCATAATCTTATGATGGAACCTGATTACGTGAAACTTAAGGAGATAAAACCGATTCTTGCCGGATATATCAGGGAAGCACAGGTACTCTTAAGAAGATCTCCGGTACCTGATGAAGAGGCTGTTCACGATGTCAGAGTACTAATGAAGAAATCGAGGGCTGTGATGCGGCTGATAAGCAGCCAAATAGACGAGGAAACATTTAAAAGAGAATATGCTACTTACAGGGAAGTAGGCCGCCTGATGTGTTCATGGCGTGAAGA
>CAZOZU010000143.1:3929-5796 GCA_964584355.1 uncultured Rikenellaceae bacterium | reverse complement strand
CGAGTAGCTTTCCTGCATATACCACATTTATTGACTGATCCGATTTAACCTTTTTCGAATTCCACATGTCAGGATGATTATCATCCAGCAATTTCCGCGATGAGGCTACCCTTACCTGGCAGGCAGTTTGATATTGGCCACGAATTCCTGGTTCAACGGTATTGATCCAGGATAAACGTGGATTGAGTACATCAATCACAGGTGGATTCACCAAGTATTCACATGTAAGCTGACCTGGAGTAATTCCGCCTTCAATTTTCCTTACGGCACAGGATAGAAGCAAAAGAAAATTAAATAATAAGAAAATGGAGAGTAATCTTTTTGCTTTCATGGTTACAGATTTATGGGAGTATGCATTTAATAAAAATAATAAAAATTCTCCAACAAGTATAAATGTTGGGTACTGTGTGCTCGGTAAACAAAATTTTAAAATATCTGCATAACAACATGCAGGAAATCGGTCAGGGATTTTTTATTATTTTACAGATCATAAAAAACTCTCAGGAAAACAAAAAACAGGAAACGATGAATAGGATTTTAATTATTTGTATATGTACTGCTATATTAAGTTCATGTACTTCACAAAAAGGTAATAATGAATTAACAGAGATAACTAAATGGCCAGACGGTAAAAAAGGTGCTGTATCCCTGACTTATGATGATGCGACAGTAAATCAGTTTAATAATGCTGTACCTATTATGAATAACCTCGGTCTGAAAGCAACCTTTTTTATAAATACCGGTGCTATAAAAGGTTCTGAATACAGAGGTACTTTTATTGGAAGGCCTGTGAAGGAGATAATAAGGGAAACAGCCACAATTCCTACCAGCGAGGATAATTTCTATGAGCGGTCTTCTGCAGCTGCATACCTGGGATTAAAGGGTACTCTTCAGTACCATCTGAATGCAGGTTCAAGTATAGATGCGGGTAATACGGAAAGAGCCTATAAAATAATTGATGAATTATATAAGAAAGCACGACATGGCGATTTCCCCGTCTTGAAAGGAGAAAGTTATGAGCTTCTCGATGAGGTTGATGCTTCCTGGGATGATTTGAGCTTATATGCATCAGAGGGTCATGAATTTGCCAGTCATATGGTTACTCACCCACGTCTGGCTGCCTTGGATGAAGCCAATATCCATTACGAGCTTGAAAAAAGCCGTGAAGAGTTACTTACCCAGCTTGGAGACTTACATACCTTTTCTGCTGAAGTTCCGTTCGGAACGGAAAATGAAAGAGCAATGGAGTATGCCCATAAAGTATATCCTGCACTTAGAAACAAGATGCCGGAATCATTCCTTACAGAATTAAACAGGGGAAGCCGTAAAGAACCGGGAGAAGCTGAAACTGAATACGTTCAATGGCAGCGTGGTGCAACCACAAGAACTCCACTCCCAATGATGAAATCGTGGATTGATACCACCCTTAATCATCAGAATATCTGGCTGGTCCTGGTATTTCACGGAGTTGACGGTATCGGCTGGGAAGCCCTTACCAGCGAGCTGCTTGAAGAATATTTCAAATATATGAAATCCAGGGAGGATGATCTGTGGATTGCAACATTCGGAGATGTAACAAAATATATCAGGGAAAGAATGAATTCAGTAATAAATACTGAAAAAAAAGGTAGAAAGATTACTGTTGATATTACACATACTCTGGATACAACAATGTATAATATCCCGTTAACTTTAAAAACCTATATCCCCTCAAAATGGCAAGAGGTACAGGTTACGCAGGGTGAAACTGAAACTACTGTACGGCAGCAGCAGGATAGTGCCGGTTATTATGTTCTTTATCAGGCAATACCAAATTTTGGTGAAGTAAATCTTACCTACCGCTGAAGATCTTCTGCTGGCGCGGATA
>CAZOZU010000143.1:0-3829 GCA_964584355.1 uncultured Rikenellaceae bacterium | reverse complement strand
TGCTGGCGCGGATATGTTATCCGTGCCTACATATAAGGCCCCGATTAAAAATCGGCGCCAGCAGTTGCATAATGAGGAACCGAGCCCCGAGTTCGGGGCGAGCTCACCGAAGGTAATCTCCCGCTTTTATGTAAGTTTATAAAAGATGTGTATAAAGGATAGGGGAGGTGAATATGTTCCGCGTTCAGCGTACCGGGTTCCGAGAAATAAATTTATTTATCTCTGTTTAACCTTCCTGATTAATTAAAAATTCATACTTTTGTTTCGGGAAATCCCGAAATGAAATTCACTATGGATGATAAGGATAGTCCGATAACTGATAACCAGGAGAAGATTGCAAGGTATGGCAAGGCACTTTCCAATCCTACCCGCATTTTCATACTGGAGTACCTTGCAAATAACCTCAACAAATGCTGTTACAGCGGAGATATGGCTGAAATATTGCCAATTGCCCGCTCAACATTGTCCGAACATTTGAAAGAACTTAAGAATGCAGGTTTAATACAGGGAGAAATTAACCCGCCATATATTAAATATTGTATCAATCCCGAAAACTGGGAAGAGGCAAAACTGTTATTCTCAAAATTCTTTAAAAAATAAAAAAAATTTAAATAAATATTTCGGGTATTCCCGAAATGATAATAAATATGAATATGGAAATAAAAATCTTGGGAACAGGTTGTGCAAAATGCAAAAAGCTGGAAGAACTGACTCGTGAAGTGGTAGTACAAAATGGAATTCAGGCCACTATTATTAAAGTGGAAGACATTATAGAAATCATGAAGTATAACATAATGTCGACACCTGCCCTCGTGGTTAATGAGAAGGTTGAGATTAAAGGCAAGATACCGACTGCAGAGGAAATTAAACAGGTGCTTTTGAGATATTGAGGCTCAGGGCTCCGCTGGCGCGGATATGTTATCCGGGCCATATAGATTGAAGGCCCCGATTACAAATCGGCGCCAGCAATGAGATTGAAGGCCCCGATTACAAATCGGCGCCAGCAATGAGCCCCGATTGCAAATCGGCGCCAGCAGTGTGCCCCGATTACAAATCGGCGCCAGCAGTGTGAGCTAAGGGCAGATTAGAAATATTTCACAATGGAAACACTTAAAAAACTGGACAGAAGATTAATTATATCGGTTATTTTATTACCGGTCTGGTTCCTGGTATATCATTTTCTTCAACCTGTAACCGACTGGTTTATTGATGATATATTGGGAATGACTCCCGGTTCGCATTTTACGGAGGCATTGAGATTCTTTATTTTCGAAATCCCTAAAGTATTAATGCTGCTGACTCTGATAATATTTCTGGTTGGAATAGTGCGATCGTATTTCTCACCGGAGCTTACAAGGAGAATCCTTGAAGGCAAATCACTTTTTACAGGTAATATACTGGCATCCATGCTAGGTATTGTTACACCATTCTGTTCATGCTCTGCAATTCCGCTTTTCCTGGGTTTTGTAGAGGCTGGCATACCTA
The DNA here is from genome assembly GCA_964584355.1 of uncultured Rikenellaceae bacterium. Taxonomy (GTDB): domain Bacteria; phylum Bacteroidota; class Bacteroidia; order Bacteroidales; family VadinHA17; genus LD21. Next base: position 2,344 of record CAZOZU010000143.1, on the reverse strand, counting down.
TAGGCGTAACATTTTCTTTTCTCATTGCCTCCCCGATGATCAATGAGGTTGCTGTTGTACTTCTTCTTGGGATGTTTGGCTGGAAAGTAGCAGTTATTTACGTTGTAACAGGTTTGGTCATTTCAATAATTACAGGATGGCTGATCGGTAAGCTGAATCTTCGTCACTGGGTTCAGGATTGGGTATACCAGGCTCAGTTTGGTAACGCAGATGAAGATGCAGAAAAACTTACATTCATGGACCGTATTCAGAACGGTTATAATGCAGTCAAAGAAATAGTTGGAAAGGTTTGGATTTATGTGGTTATCGGTATTGCAGTAGGTGCAGGAGCCCATGGTTATGTTCCACAGGACTTCATGGTTTCACTTATGGGGAAATCTGCCTGGTACAGTGTCCCACTCTCAGTTCTAATCGGGATACCTCTCTATTCAAATGCTGCCGGGATTATCCCGATAGTTTCAGTACTTATTGAGAAAGGTGCATCATTGGGAACTGCTTTGGCTTTTATGATGGCTGTAATCGGCCTGTCGTTGCCTGAAATGATAATCCTGAAGAAAGTCCTGAAACTCCCCTTCATACTCACCTTTGCCGGTATTATGGCAGTGGGAATTATGTTTGTCGGTTTTCTTTTTAATGTAATTATGTAAACTCATTTTATTAACTAAAAATCTCATCTCATGAAAACTATTGGCTTTATCGGCGGCGGACGCGTAACACGGATCCTCCTGAACGGATTCAAGAATGCCAGTGTTTCGTTCGAAAAAATTTTTATATATGAAACTAATGAGACTGTTTCGAGTGCTTTGAAAACAGATTACCCTAAGATAGAAACTTCAGGCACTGACTTTTTGAAGGCTGCATCTTCCGATTGTGTATTAATTGCCCTGCACCCCCCGGTACTGATGGAAACCCTGAACTCAATCAAGAATTCTTTAAGAAAGGATGCCCTTGTAATATCATTGGCTCCAAAAATAACACTTGAAAAAATACAGTCCGTCTTGCCAGACGTCCCTAACCTTGCCCGCCTGAATCCAAATGCCGGTACATATGTTAACAAAGGGTATAATGTAGTATGCTTTACTGAGAATGCAGATAAAATGGTTATTAAAGAATTCCTCGAAGTTTTTGAAAGTCTGGGTAAAGTACCTGTTGTACCTGAAAATCAATTAGAAGCATACGCAATGATAAGTGCTATGGGACACACTTACTTCTGGTTCCAGTTGCAGGAACTTAAGGAACTCGCACTATCATATGGATTATCAGAGAATGAGGCAAATGAGGCTATCTCTGAAATGCTGTCAGGGACAACCGAAACACTTTTTAATTCTGGCCTGAATTATGATAAAGTAATTGACCTTGTGCCTGTAAAACCAATGACCGAACATGAAAATACTATAAGGGAGATTTATAAGACATGCTTAAATGGATTATATCATAAAATAAAGCCACAGTAAGAATTTATTATGAAAATATTAATCCTCTGTACAGGTAATAGTTGTCGCAGCCAGATGGCACAAGGGTTCCTTCAGTCATTCAACAGGGATCTTATAGTCTGTTCTGCCGGAACACACCCTTCTCCCAGCATCAATGAAAAAGCAATTACAGTTATGAATGAGGCCGGCATTGACATAAGTCTACATAAACCGAAATCGGTTGAAATGTACCTGAATGATTCATGGGATTATGTTATAACAGTTTGTGATGAAGCTAACGAAACATGTCCTGTATTTACCGGTAAAGTGAATAATCGTCTGCATATAAATTTTGAGGATCCTTCAAAAGCTGAGGGTTCAGAAGAGTATATATTGAATGAGTTTCGCAGAATCAGGGATGAGATAATGGAAAAATTTTCCGATTTATATTTAAATCAGATAAAGCAATAAATATGAATTCAAAAGACTTAATCTACAGCATCACCGTATCAGGTTACAAAAATTAAATTCTTTCATTAATGCAATCAACAAAACGTTTAAAATTCCTGGACCGTTATCTGACCCTTTGGATATTTTTCGCTATTATCCTGGGAGTGGTTGCCGGATGGATAAATCCTGATATTGCCAAATTCTGGAATAGCCTTTCTTCGGGCACAACAAACATACCTATAGCAATAGGTCTGATAGTAATGATGTATCCTCCCCTGGCCAAAATTAAATACGAAGAATTAGGAGATGTATTTCGAAATACAAAAATTCTTGGCCTATCACTGGTTCAAAACTGGATTATCGGACCGGTACTTATGTTTATTCTGGCAATAATATTCCTGCGGTTTAACATTGATTATATGTATGGACTGATCCTTATCGGTCTTGCCCGTTGTATTGCAATGGTTATTGTATGGAATGAA
>CAZOZU010000142.1:0-5833 GCA_964584355.1 uncultured Rikenellaceae bacterium | reverse complement strand
CATATAGCGAAGCTACTGTTCCAAGGATTACCATAATATTAAGAAAAGCTTATGGTGGCGCATTCATCGTGATGAACAGCAAGAGTCTGGGAGGTGATTTCAGCTTTGCCTGGCCTACTGCAGAGATCGCTGTCATGGGACCTGATGGAGCTGTGGCAATACTGTATCGCAGGGAACTTGCAGAATCGAAAAATCCTGCTGAAATGAAGAAAGAGCTGGTGAAGAAGTACCGCGACAAAATAGCCAATCCCTTTATTGCCGATGAACTTGGTTATATCGACGAGGTTATCGATCCGGCAGTTACAAGAAAGAAAATACTATCAGCTTTCGCGGCTCTGAGCAATAAATGGGTAAAAGTGCCGGCCCGTAAACATGGTAATATACCATTGTAAAGGCGCAACGGCACAACGGTTAGTAAAAATCCCCTCCTGGGAGATCGCAACGGAGTGTAGATTCCACGTAAACGGAAGCCTGCTCCGCGATAGCGGAGGGTAAGGGGTGGGTAAAATAATGAATAAATTTGATATGAAAATCAAAAAGATACTAATAGCAAACCGCGGTGAGATAGCGATCAGAATAATGAAAACTGCCAGGCTGATGAAGATAAAGACAGTTGTCATCAGGACTGCAGTTGAACCGAATGCCATGTATCTTTCCAATGCAGATGAAATCTACGACAATACAGAAGATGACTCTGAAATACCTGTATTCCTCAATATTGAAAAGCTTATTTCCATAATTCTTAAAACAAAGGCTGATGCCGTTCATCCGGGTTATGGTTTCCTTGCCGAGAACGCCTACTTCGCACAAAAATGTCTTGACAACAAAATTATTTTCATTGGCCCCTCCCCGGATGCTCTTTACAAAATGGGCAACAAAACAATTGCCCGGAAACTGGCTTTAAATAATAGTATCCCCATGGCCCTGGGAAGTGAGGGAAATATTTCCAACGAAGAAGAGGCTATTGCTATAGCTTCAAAAATAGATTACCCTGTAATTATCAAAGCTGCTTCCGGAGGTGGAGGAAGAGGTATGAGGATAGTAAGGAAGGTCGAAGAAATGGTAAGGATGTTCATAACAGCAAGCAAAGAGGCTGAAAAAGCATTCAACGATCCTTCAGTTTTCATCGAAAAATATATTGAAAATCCAAAACATATTGAGTTTCAGATACTTGGTGATAAAAAGGGAAATATTATACATCTTGGTGAACGAGAATGTTCTATACAAAGAAAGCATCAGAAGCTCCTTGAGGAGGCTCCTTCAGGTGCACTGGATGCGAGGCTCAGAAGAAAAATGGGTAAAATGGCTGTCAAAATTGCTAAAGCAGTTGATTATTACTCGGCAGGTACTGTTGAATTTCTTCTTGATTCTGACAGGAAATTCTATTTTATGGAAATGAACACCAGGATCCAGGTTGAACATCCTGTCACTGAAATTGTCACAGGTATAGATCTGATTGAACAACAGATAAGGATTGCCAATGGAGAAGTACTCAAAATAAGGCAGGAAGATATCAAACTTAAAGGCTGGGCCATTGAATGCAGGATAAATGCAGAGGATGTCCAGTCCGGGTTTGCACCCGATCCGGGGAAAATTGAAAAGTTAAACCTGCCCTCTGACCCTTATGTCAGGATCGATACAGGCATACAGGCAGGATCTGCAATAGTATCAAGCTATGACTCAATGATTGCCAAGCTTATTATAAGTGGCAAAGACCGCAAAGAGGCCATTAAAAACTGCAAGATGGCTCTTGATAAGGTTTGGATAAAAGGAACCAAAACCACTCTACCCTTTTTCAGGATGCTTGTCCGTAATGAAAAATTCCAGAATGGTGATGTTACAACAGCATTCATAGAAAAGGACCTCGACAAGTACTATCTCAACAGTGAATACGAAGAGATGCTTGCCGCCTGGCTGGCAACAAAGTTGTTTGTAGAAGAGAACCTTGAAGAGGATAGTATAGCAGTCGATTTTGAAAATACTAAAGAATTAAGCCCATGGCTACTTAATAAAAGGATTAATCAGTTTTAATTTTTCACACTGAACGGATGAATGACAAACTCCAGATAAAAAGGCTCTATACACTCTCCTCCGAAAACAGGAAATTCAGCTTTTCACTCCCGCTGAAGAACAAGATCAGGATTGGAAAGAGAGATTATATGGTACAGCTTCGTGGAGACGACAAGCATGGTATTTATATTTTATGGAAAAACCGTAAATATCCTGTTGAGATTGTCAGGTCGCGTCAGAACAGATACGAGATATTGTTTAATGATATTAGTTACACTTTTACTGTTGAGACTCCCTTCTCTCTTCAGAGGATGAAAGTGCTTCATGCACAAAAGGGAAAAACAGAACAGGAATCAATCAGGGCACCCATGCCAGGTAAGATTATAGATGTTCTTGTACGTGAGGGATCGTCTGTTTTACGCGGAGAACCAGTGGTAATCCTGGAAGCAATGAAAATGCAGAACGAGATCCAGTCGCCAGTTAACGGCATAATAAAATCTGTCTCAGCAAAAGCCAACACCAATGTAATGAAGGATGATGTGCTGGTAGAGATAAAGGTGGAGTAGTGGCTCAGGGCTATTTCCCTGGCACCTGTTTCATCGTTTCACAGAGGAAATCGAAGAATTTCTTTACCGAGGGAATATGAACCTTTTCATCCGGGGAATGAGGATACTTTATTGTCGGACCGAAAGATATCATATCAAGACCAGGATAGACTCCTCCTATTATTCCGCATTCAAGTCCTGCATGAATAGCTTTTATCTCAGGTATTTTTCCATACATCTTTTTATAAATACCGCTCATTGTTTCCAGAATGGGTGATTCCATATTAGGCTTCCATCCCGGATAACTGCCTGACATTGTAACTTTTGCTCCGATAAGATGAAATACTGCAGCTATTTTCCATGCAATTGCCTCCTTGGCAGAATCTACTGAGCTACGTGTGAGATTATGTGCCTCAAATTTACCTGCATTACATTTTACTATAGCAAGGTTATTTGATGTCTCGACAAGCCCTTCCATTGCCTGGCTCATTCTTTGTACACCATTGGGACATGCAAAAAGAGACCTTATGATCTTATACTGATCTGTTTTGCCCATGACTTTTGCAGGTGTTTTTATTTTTTTATATTTAAATGAGAGGGTTGGTTCTGTATCAGCAAACTCTTTCCTGTAAATTTTTTCGTATTCTTTTACGGACTTTTCGAATTGTTTTGCTTCCGCACCTGCACCAAGGACTACTGAGTAAGATTCGCGTGGGATAGCATTACGGAGATCACCTCCGGCAGCTTCAGCAAGCCTTATCCCAAAGTCTGACTCGGCCTGCATGAGGAACCTGAACATCAACTTGTTTGAATTGGCCCGTCCAAGAGCTATGTCGACTCCGGAGTGCCCCCCCTTAAGCCCCTTCAGATCAATCCGATATGCTGTCATTCCGCTTGGTGATTTTTCTTCACGGTATTTCTTAAAAACACTCACATCGATACCTCCTGCACAACCCACATAAAGTTCACCTTCATCTTCGGAATCAAGATTCATAAGTATATCACCTTTCAGGAGACCCTTTTTCAGTCCGTTTGCACCTGTCATTCCTGTCTCTTCATCGATGGTAAAAAGAGCTTCAAGCGGTCCGTGCGGAATATCTTTTGAAGCCAGGACTGCCAAAGTTGCTGCCACACCTATACCGTTATCCGAACCAAGTGTTGTTCCGTTTGCTTTTACCCAATCGCCATTAATAACTGCTTCAATCGGATCTTTTTCAAAATCATGTTTTTTGTCACTGTTCTTCTGGGGGACCATATCAAGATGAGACTGGAAAATAATGACCTTTCGTTTTTCCATTCCTTTCGTTGCAGGCTTTCTTATTATCACATTACCGACCTTATCAACAATTGTCTCAAGTTTATGATCTTTACCGAATTTAACCACAAAGTCAACCATCTTTTTTTCTTTCTTTGAAGGACGGGGAATTTGGGTTATCTCATAAAAATAATGCCATAGAACACCGGGTTCCAGTTTACGTATGTCTTCCATCAGATTTATTTATATTTTGGTTAATAATTACTAGAAATAAAGTTAATATATTCCGCCAAATTAATAAATGATATTCATTTCACAAGTATTATATTTATTCAGTTTTTTCTGACTTACTAAATTGTAACAAAAATTTAACAACCAAGATATTTTGAACTTCTTATCAATTATATTAATTTCAGAACCACTTACCATAAATAGATCGTTATTATTAATATATTGATAATAAGCCTCATATTATGCTACAGGAAAAAGCTAAAGCATACAATTACCACGACAGGTCATATCTTTTATTTTTATTTAATACAAATATATAAGTGAATATCTATCTCATTTTTGTAATTGTCCTGTTTATCCTTGCTGTATCAGATCTGGTGGTTGGTATTTCAAACGATGCTGTTAATTTCCTTAATTCATCTATTGGCTCAAAAGTTGCTCCCTTAAGAATCATTTTAATCATTGCCGGGCTGGGAGTTTTTGTAGGTGCTACTTTTTCCAGCGGAATGATGGAAATAGCCCGTTCGGGAATATTTCATCCGGGGCAGTTCTATTTTTCAGAGATCATGATCATATTTCTTGCTGTCATGATAACAGATGTTATTCTCCTGGATGCATTTAATACCTTTGGATTTCCTACGTCAACTACCGTTTCTATAGTATTTGAATTACTTGGAGCTGCTGTTGCTGTTTCCCTGATAAAGATATCAAATTCACCTGATGCTCCGGCTGATCTCAATACATATATTAACTCTGCAAAGGCTCTTGCCATTATTTCAGGAATACTTCTTTCAGTTGTTATTGCATTTGCTTTCGGAACAATAATCCAGTTCATTACACGTCTTATTTTCTCATTTAACTATGAGCGTTATATGAAATATTTTGGTGCAGCATGGGGCGGTATTGCGCTTACAGCCATAGTATATTTCATACTTGTTAAAGGAGCAAAAGGAGCTTCCTTTATGACTCCTGAGGCGTTAGACTGGATTGGAACCCACACTACCCAGATCCTGTTATATTCTTTTCTTGCCTTTACAGCTATTCTTCAATTGCTTTTTATCACTTTTAGAATAAACATTCTTAAAATAATTGTTCTAGCCGGTACTTTTTCTATTGCTATGGCATTTGCCGGTAACGACCTTGTAAATTTTATCGGAGTACCTTTAGCCGGTTTTGAGTCATTCAGGGAATTCATGAGTAATCTCTCTGTTAGCCCTGATGCTTTAAGAATGGAAGCACTTTCAGAACCTGTTAAAACACCAACTTTATTTCTTCTTGCAGCCGGGCTTATTATGGTTGTTACACTGTTTACCTCAAAAAAAGCCAGAACAGTATCACAAACTGAGATAAACCTTGCAAGACAGGATTCAGGAAATGAAAGATTCTCATCTTCAGTTGTCTCAAGATCTGTTGTGCACGGAGCGGTAGGTGTATCGAAGTTTATGAATAAAATTGTTCCACAAAAGCTGGCTCATTATATTAATAATAGGTTTGAATTCAAAAAAGAAAAGAAAAAGCACAGGCAATTAAAAGAGGAATCGTCATTCGACCTTTTGAGAGCCTCTGTCAATATGTTAGTTGCCAGCATCCTGATTGCTACAGGGACATCACTAAAACTCCCTCTTTCAACCACTTATGTAACATTTATGGTTGCCATGGGTACATCCCTTGCTGATCGTGCATGGGGAAGAGAGAGTGCTGTTTACCGTATAACAGGAGTTCTTTCAGTTATAGGAGGATGGTTTTTTACAGCATTTATAGCCTTTACCGTTGCATTCCTGGTGGCTAATTT
>CAZOZU010000141.1:0-5859 GCA_964584355.1 uncultured Rikenellaceae bacterium | reverse complement strand
AGGGGTGGGTTTAACAGAGTAGAAAAACTGAAATAGAATATGACTGAGATAGATCTAATATCAGAAGGTTACAAGGCGTTGTTCGGAGGTTCTGATTTGCAGATAACAGCTCTCCCAAGGTCTGGTTCCGACAGAAGGTACTTCAGGATCATTGACGGAGCAAAAAGTATCATAGGAGCATATAATCCCAACCTTGAGGAAAACGGGGCTTTTGTGGGATTCACAAATCACTTCCTAAGCAAAGGTCTTCCGGTACCAGAGATATACGGTTATATTCCCGATAAATTTATTTATTACCTGAAAGATCTGGGTGATATAAACCTATATACATGGCTTCATGATAGAGGGGATATCTCTGATTTCAATACGGAAACAAAGGATCTGTATCGTAAGATATTTGATAAACTGATACTTTTCCAGACCGAAGGGATAAAAGGACTAAACCTTGACCTTTGCTATCCTCACAGGAGCTTTGACCGTCAGTCGATGATGTGGGATCTGAATTATTTTAAATACATGCTTCTGAAGTTACTTACTGTGCCTTTCAACGAAAGTAACCTTGAACATGATTTTGTTTCACTTGCTGACTACCTTCTCGAGGCAGGTCAGGACTTTTTTCTTTACAGGGATTTCCAGACAGCAAATATTATGGTTGTTGAAGATGAACCCTGGTTTATCGATTACCAGGGTGGCAGGAGAGGTGCTCCCCAGTATGATGTTGCATCTCTTTTATACGATGCCAAGATCCCAATGTCACAATCGAACAGGGATGAATTTCTGGATTATTATATAGGAAAATTTTATTCGGTAACCGGTGAGGACAAAGGGAAATTCCACGGTTATTATTCAGGATTCAGCATAATACGTGTCATGCAGGCTCTTGGAGCTTTCGGCTTCAGAGGGCTTTATGAACAAAAACCCACATTTACGGAAAGTATAGTGCCGGGGGTTCATCTGCTGATGCAACTGGCAGAAAAAGCCAGTAATCATATTGATCTGCCTGAATTGTATAAAACAATACGATCTATTCCTGATTCAGGAGTATTTCAGCGGCTCTCATCTGTAAATAAATAATAACTCACTATGAAAGCGATGATAATGGCAGCCGGCAAGGGAAAACGGCTTGGTAAAATAACCGAGACCATTCCTAAAGCTCTTCTTGACATAAACGGAAAAAGCCTGCTGCGTCTTGCTGTTGAAAATTGTTCCGATTCAGGATTTGACGATATTATTATTAACATCCATCATCTGGCAGATCAGGTTGAACAGGAAATAGAGAGGCTTAAAAAAGATGAGTATAAGATCACTATCTCCGACGAAAGGGATAAGCTGCTTGAAACAGGTGGAGGTCTCTATAAGGCTAAAGACTTTTTTGATAATAATCCTTTCCTGCTTTTTAATGCAGATACTATTACTGATCTGGATCTTTCCGGGTTGTATCAATATCACCTTGATATGAAGGGGCTTGCAACTCTGGCAGTCAGAAACCGCCCTGGTAAAAGGTTGTTTCTTGTCAATCAGGAAGGTTTACTTAAAGGATGGTGCAATAAAGATACCAGTGAAAGGATAGTTATTGGAGAAGAAACAGAACCTCTCACAGAAATAGCTTTCTCGGGACGACATATAATTAATCCTGAGATATTCAATTATATGAATGAAGGGGTTTATACAATGACTGCCCTCTATCTTCATCTTGCAGATTCACACAAGATGGTTACCTACAGGGAAGATGACGGCTACTGGTTAACCGTTGGCACTCCGGAAGACCTGGAAAAAACACGGAATTTCTTTGCACAACACTAAACCCGGAACGCTTACAGTTTCCAGAACGACTTTGTGAAGAGTGCAAAAACGGTAATGATTTCAAGCCTTCCCACAATCATTAAAATAACAAATATAAACTTGGTAATTTCCGGCATGTGTGCATAGTTGCTTACAGGACCCAGGGATCCGAGTGCCGGGCCAACATTACCAAGTGTCGCTGCAACTCCACTGGCTGATGTTACAGGATCAAGACCTGTAAGTGTTACGATAATTGTACCTGCAAGAAAAATGAACAGGTATAGTATAACAAAGGAGATTACCGAAGTATTGTCTTTGTCAGAAACAGGCCTGCCATTTAGTTTTATCTGAGTTATAACATTCGAATGAATGAGTCTTGTAAATAAATTTTTTACATTTCTAAGAACAATGAGATGTCTGGACATTTTAATGCTACTGGTCGTGGAACCTGTATTTGCTCCGGCAAATAACAGCATGAAAATCAGCGCGATAGCGGCCGGAGGCCACAATAAATAATCGGTTGTAACATAACCTGTAGTAGTAATTATGGATATTACCTGGAAAGTCCCTTCTCTGAGAACTACTTCAAAGGAACTGGTTGTTTTTATTACTAATATTACGACAATTATGATTATAACAACTAATACAGTACCCAGGTAAAACCATAGTTCCTCAATATGTTTTACTTTATTGAATTGCCGCTTTAGCATATAATAGTAAGCTATAAAGCTGACACCTGATAACAGCATAAAAACTGAAATCACATATTGGGTATAAGCAGAAAAAGCTGCTATACTGGCATTTTTGGTAGAAAAACCACCTGTTGCAACAGTACCGAATGTGTGGCATATACTGTCAAAGAGATTCATATCGCCCAGGTATAAAAATAATATTTCACTGAGGGTAAGTCCGAGATATATGAAAAGCAGTCTGAATCCTACCGCTTTGGTCTTAGGATGAATTTTTTCCTTTAATGATGATTCCAGTCCCATCAACTGTTGAGCAGTTATTCTGAGTGAAGGAAGTATTATAATTACCAGTACAATAATTCCTAAACCTCCGATCCAGTGTGTAAAACTTCTCCAGAATAGGATGGAATAAGGTAAAACCTCAATGTCCTGGAGTATTGAAGCACCAGTAGTTGTGAATCCGGAAGCTGATTCAAAAAAAGCATCAATAAATGAAGGAATAGTACCACTTATAAGGTATGGTAATGAACCCATTATGGCAAAGACAAGCCACGAGAGCGTTACTGCCACATAACCGTCCCTGTTACTTAATTTAGAAGTCTCTTCATGGTGTGTTAATATTCTTAATATAATAAACAGGAAACCGGTAAATGCAGCTGAATCGAGCAGGGGGTAAAGAGGCTCCTTATAGATTACTGCTACCGGCACACAAATCAGGAAGGAGATTGTCTCAAGCAGAAGGATAGTACTTAATATCCTGAGAATAATCAGAGGATTGATCAACTTCATGCCATTCGCATCAAAAAAATAAAGTTACAAAGATAATCAGAAATGAATCGACATGGGCATTTATGGACTGAATTGTACACTATTTTGTTCTCAGCTGGAATAAACTATTGAATGGTCATTTATTTAGTGTTATATTTGAAAAAAAGAGGATGTTGCCAGGGTAATTCTCCAGGACATTATTTGATAAATAATTAATAATAAGGATGTTATATGGGAAGGGTAATAGTAATAGGGGCGGGAGGAGTAGGTACTGTCGTTGTTCATAAGATGGCCTCACTTCCGGATATCTTCAGTGAAATATTATTTGCCAGCAGAACAAAATCAAAATGTGATGCTATAGCTGCCAGGATTGGTAGTGACCGTATTAAGACCGCACAGGTCGATGCCGATAAAGTACCTGAACTTATAAGCCTGATACAATCATTTAATCCGGATATCGTTGTAAATGTGGCACTGCCATATCAGGATCTTCATATTATGGATGCATGCCTCGAGACAGGAGTAGCCTACCTCGATACAGCTAATTATGAACCGCTCGACGAAGCTAAATTTGAATATAGCTGGCAGTGGGCATACCACGACAGGTATAAAGATGCAGGCATAACAGCAATCCTTGGGAGTGGATTTGATCCCGGTGTCACATCGGTTTTTACAGCATATGCTGCCAAACACCATTTTGATGAGATTCATTACCTCGATATTGTAGACTGTAATGCAGGAGATCACGGTAAACCTTTTGCAACTAACTTTAATCCAGAGATCAATATTCGCGAGGTTACCCAGAAAGGCAAATACTGGGAGAATGGTGAATGGATATATACAAAACCTCATCAGATACATAAATCATTGAATTATCCCGAGATAGGCCCAAGGGAGTCTTACCTTATCTACCATGAAGAACTTGAGTCGCTTGTCAAAAACTTCCCGACATTGAAAAGGGCTAGATTCTGGATGACCTTTGGGAAGGAATATCTTACTCATCTGCGTGTGATTCAAAATATAGGAATGGCCGGTATCGAGCCTGTTATGTTTGATGGAAGGGAGATAGTACCGATAAAATTCCTGAAGGCAGTACTCCCTGATCCTGGTAATCTGGGTGAGAATTATACAGGGTATACCTCAATAGGATGTCGCATAAAGGGAATAAAAGACGGGAAGGAGAAAACATATTATATATATAATAATTGCAGTCACGAAAAAGCATATAAGGAAACAGGCACCCAGGCTGTAAGCTATACAACAGGAGTACCGACAGCAATTGGTTCAATGATGTACCTTAAAGGCATATGGAAGAAGCCGGGTGTTTATAATGTTGAGGAATTTGATCCGGATCCTTTCATGGAACAGCTTAACTTGCTTGGTCTGCCATGTGTAGAACTGCATGATGTGGACCTTGAATTATGATAAATTATAACCTTATACCATCGCCATCCTATGTAATTGACGAAGAGAGATTTCGAAAAAACCTCTCTTTAATCCGTCATATTGCTGATGCATCCGGAGCCGAGATCATCCTTGCATTCAAAGGCTTTGCAATGTGGGGCGTGTTTGATATTCTGCGGGAATATATATCGGGTGCCGCAGTAAGCTCACTTCATGAGGCCAGACTCTGCTATGAGGAAATCAGAGCACCAGCTCATACATATTCACCTGTATACTGGCAGGATGACTTTGAGTCAATAATGAAGTACAGTTCCCATATCACCTTTAATTCATTGGGGCAATACGAAAAATACCTGGACAAGATTAGAAAATGTCAGAAAAAAATATCTCCCGGACTCAGGATCAATCCGGAGTTCTCAGAGGTCAATTATGATCTATATAATCCATGTTCTCCTGGATCAAGGTTGGGAATAACAGCAGAAGATCTTGCCGTTGGTTTGCCTGGAGGTATAGAGGGACTCCATTTTCATGTTCTTTTTGAATCTGACTCCTATGCTCTTGAAAGGGTTCTAAAGGTTGTTGAGGATAAATTCGGCATTTTTTTCCCTGCTCTAAAATGGATTAATATGGGTGGAGGTCATCTCATTACCGGAGAAGAGTATGATACAGGACATCTTATAAAAATATTGAAGGATTTCAAAAACAGAACAGGGCTCCATATCATCCTTGAACCGGGGAGTGCTTTTGCATGGGAAACCGGGGAATTGGTTGCAACAGTGGAAGATATTGTTGAAAACCAGGGAATTAAAACAGCGATTCTCAATGTTTCGTTTACTGCTCATATGCCTGATTGCCTTGAAATGCCCTATAAGCCGAAGATAATGGGAGCAACAGATCCTGTACCCGGAAAACCAACATACCGTTTAGGAGGTAATTCCTGTCTTTCAGGTGATTTCATTGGAGACTGGTCGTTTGAAAATGATCTGAAACCTGGTGACAGAATTGTCTTTCTTGATATGATCCATTATACTATGGTTAAAACAACAACATTTAACGGGGTGCAGCATCCGTCAATAGGCATCTGGACTAAAGAAGGAAAATTCAAACTTCTTCGTGAATTCGGTTATGAGGATTATAAGGGTAGATTGTCTTAATGTCATGCAGTCTTAAAATCGTTTAGTTATTAAGATTTTGTATTCCTGTGTATACTTAAACA
>CAZOZU010000140.1:0-5897 GCA_964584355.1 uncultured Rikenellaceae bacterium | reverse complement strand
AGAGCCGCCTCGTGGGTAGTTCTTCTGATGAAGAACCTGGCGCGAAAACCATGATTTTTTCGCAAAACGAACCCCCAAACAAGTTAGTTAGTAATCGAAGTGCGGAATTCATGCACCGATTCTTTCCCCTAACGACTATTGACTCCTGGAATGATTGGAAATGGCAGATGCGCAATGCTATAACAAGCATTGATGAGCTAAAGAAAATCATGAGATTATCCGAGAAGGAGATTATGGCTATTAACAATCTCAAAGGACGTCTTCCAATGAGAATAACACCATATTTTGCCTCATTGATCTACAATACCGGTTATTCACACCCATTGCGGAGAAATGTCATTCCGGTTGTTGAAGAACTTATACAGCAAAATAATGAACAGTCAGATCCTTTACATGAGCAATTATCTTCACCGGTAAAAGGTATAGTTCACAGATACCCCGACAGGGTACTATTCACTGTCACCCAGGTTTGTTCCAACTATTGCAGGTACTGCACACGCTCACATTCAGTTGGTAAACTCGACAAATTGGGAAAACAGGATTTCGAGAATGCCTTTTACTATATTGCTGCGCATAAAGAGATACGCGATGTACTTATCAGCGGTGGGGATCCACTTACACTAAGTGATGCTCTCCTTGAATATATAATATCGAATATCAGAAGCATTTCACATGTGGAGATCATACGTATCGGTACCAGAGTTCCTGTTGTAATGCCACAAAGAATTACAGATAATCTTATCAGCATGCTCAGGAAGTATCATCCGCTTTACTTAAGCATTCATTTTTCTCATCCTGCCGAGGTTACCGGGGAATGCTCAAAAGCATGCAACAAACTTGCCGATGCAGGATTTCCACTTGGAAGCCAGACAGTTCTTCTTAAGGGTATAAATGATAATGTTACAGTAATGAAGGATCTTATGCACAGACTTCTTAAGATAAGAGTAAGGCCATATTATTTATATCAATGCGACCTGATACCTGGTTCAGGTCATTTCAGGACAACCGTAAAAAAAGGTCTTGAAATAATGAAAGGATTAAGAGGATATACCAGCGGTTACGCTATTCCTACTTTTGTTATTGATGCTCCCGGTGGCGGCGGAAAAATACCATTGTTACCGAATTATGTTGTAGAGCATACCAGCGAAAAGATAGTTTTATGTAACTATAAGGGTAATTTATACGAATATCCTGAGAAATAATATTTTAAATGAAAGTCGGATTAACTTACGACCTGCGGTCATGGTACCTTGACCGCGGTTATTCTATGGAAGATACAGCCGAATTTGACAAGCAGGATACTATTGATGCCATCAATGAGGCACTTTGTAAGATGGGATTTGAGACAGAACCAGTAGGTAATTGTTTCCAGCTTATCGAAGCTCTGGCAGCAGGTAAAAAATGGGACCTTGTTTTCAATATTGCAGAGGGACTTTATGGCGACGGCAGGGAATCGGTTGTGCCTGCAATACTTGACCAGTACAGGATACCATATGTCTTTTCCGGACCTGTGATACTTGGGATATCACTTAATAAATATCTTACACGTCTTATAGTATCAGCAGCAGGGATACCTGTAAGCCCGGGAATGTTAATATCAAGCAAGAACGACATTTCCAAATGCAGACTTGAGTATCCTCTTTTTATTAAACCTGTCTCTGAGGGAACAGGTAAAGGAATAACCGAAAAGAACCTTTTAAAATCGCCTGCCGAATTAAAAAAGATGGCTGAATATATTCTCACAAGATATAATCAACCTGCTATTGTGGAGGAATTTCTTCCGGGGAGAGAATTTACTGTTGGTGTTATTGGCACAGGCGAAGAGGCCATTGCAATTGGCGGAATGGAAATCGAATGCAGGGACAACTACCCCTATTCTGTTGAATACAAGGAGAACTATAAAGAATTCTGCAAATATATTCCTATGGCTCAGGAATTCAGTGAAGAATGCAAAAATGTGGCACTTAATGCATGGAAAGCCCTTGGAGGCATTGATGCAGGACGTGTGGATGTAAAGGCCGACAGAAATGGAATAATGTGTTTCATGGAAGTGAATCCACTGGCAGGATTACATCCTGTACATTCCGACCTGCCTATACTTTCAGGAATGATAGGTATTGACTTTCAGGAATTGATGGAAATGATAATGAAATCAGCATTAAAAAGACATAATCTAAAAAGATGAAAACTAAACGATGCTGCATATTATTCAATCAGCCGAACGATAATGCTTTACAGGATGAACTTGATGTACTTGATCAGGTTAATTTTATTGAAAAAAACCTTAATTTGCTCGGTATTGAAACCTTCAGAAAAGGTATTACTAACGACTTCATGAAGGAAGTGACGGCACTTGCTGCCGATAAGCCGGATTTTGTTTTCAATCTGGTCGAATCAATTGATAACAAAGGGGAATTATGCTACTTTATCCCGGCACTGCTTAATATGTACTCTATACCCTATTCGGGAAATCCTCTGGAGTCATTATTTATTACAACAAGTAAAGCCCTTACAAAAATTACATTAACTAAAGCAGGTATCAACAATCCACAAGGTTTTTCTCCATCAGAATACAAAAAGCTTATTCCCGGGAAAAGATATATCATAAAACCTGTATGGGAGGATGGTTCTCTGGGTATAACGGGAGACAGTGTTTTCATTTATCAATCCGGTTATGAAAGCAGGCTGAAAGAATATAAGGATACTCACTGGTTAATTGAAGAATACATTGATGGCAGGGAATTCAATATAAGTTTGATTTACAGCGAAAAAGGCCCGGAAGTATTACCTCCTGCAGAAATAATATTCCATAATTATACAGAAGATAAACCACGTATTGTTGATTTTAAAGCAAAGTGGGAAACAGGTAGCTTTGAATATGAAAACACTATCAGGGACTTTCCAGACGATGATCTGGATCCGGTCCTTAAGGAAAGGATAATTTCTGTTGCCCTGCAGTGCTGGAATGAATTCAGATTAAAGGGTTATGCACGTGTAGACATGCGTATTGACAGCGATGATACTCCTTATGTTATTGAAGTGAATGCAAATCCCTGCCTCTCTCCCGATGGTGGTGTCGTAGCAGCAATAATTGCAGCAGGATTGCCTTTTACAAATGTCCTTCAACGGATTATTATTGATTTAAACAACTGACAACAATATGATTATTTCAGAAGGCATAAAACCGGAAGACAGGGAACATATTGAAGAAATTCTCAGATCAACAGGTTTCTTCTATGAATTTGAGATAAAAGCTGCTCTTGAAATTACCGACAAAACGATTTCAGAGGGGATGGAAAAGAGTGGCTATTTCTGGCTGAAAGCCTCTGATGAAGATGGGAAAATAGTCGCATTTGGCACCTATGGAAAAAACGATTTTTCTGTCCATTCCTGGGAACTTTACTGGATTGCTGTAAATGAGAAAGTCAGGAACTTGAATTTAGGCTCAACCCTATTAAGGAGAATAGAGGAAAATATCGTAGAAGCAGGTGGTAAAATTCTTTGGATTGAAACATCAGGACGTCCGCTATATGCTTCAACAGAAGGATTTTACAAACGCAATGGTTATGATCTTCAAGCCAGCCTCAGGGATTTTTACGGACCGGATGATCCGAAACAGGTTTACGCAAAGGTGCTGAAATAGTATTTATAACAGGTAAAAATTTGTGATATAGATCACTTTATCAGATTTACATTATAGTACTTCGGATTTCCGGTTACCTCGTCACCAAGCCAGTCAGGCTTCTCGAACTTCTCATTTTCATAAGAGAGTTCAATTTCCGCAATTATAAGTCCCTCATTTTTGTTATGAAAGACATCAACCTCAAAAACATGTTTTCCTGCAGGGATAAAGTACCGGGTTTTTTCAATCTTTCCGGGCAGACAAATCTTCATTATTTGCCTGGCATAAGATACTGGCACCTGGAATTCCCACTCACTTCGGGTAACTGAATTGGCAGCACACTTACCCTTAATAGTTAAAAAAGCTTTTTTCGAGGCAATCCTGATCCTTATTGTTCTCTCAGGATCATCTGAAAGATATGCCTGAACAATTCTGATTTTTTTTGTTGCCAGGTGTTTGAACTTATCCTTTACCAGGAATTTACGTTCTGTTTCGGTTGTCATTTTTTCTATAAAGTTAGCAATTAGCACGAATTAATTTTCTGTTGGTATTATAACAGAGGCTCTACTGTTAAATAATTCTTTGCCATTAATAATTTATCGTTTATAAACGAAAATGCCTCTTTAGTGTAAAAAATTAGATATATGTAATTCTATTGTATAAATTTGATTACATAAGTTTATGTGAATATAAATAGATAATAATTTAATCGCCATGAAGAGATCTCTTTCCCTTGTTATTTTTTGTCTTTTAACATTAGCATTGAATTCACAAACCCCTGAAGGTTTTAATTATCAAGCAATTGCACGTGATGGTTCGACAGGAGATCCTATTGTGGGATCGTTACCTGTGATAATCTCAATTGAATCGGAAAATGCCGATACCATATTCTGGAGGGAGTTGCATTCATCTGTTGCCACAAACGACTATGGGCTTTTTAAACTGGTTGTTGGCACAGGGATACGGCAATCTGAGAGTTATGAACTCAATTTTTCAGACATAGAATGGAACATACTGCCAAAGTACATTAGAACTGAAGTTGATTATAGCGGATGGAAGGACATGGGCAGGACAGCGTTGTGGTCGGTGCCTTATGCCATGGTTGCTGAGAAGGCAGGCGGAGTTGTGGATGGTACCAAACTTTCAATAGTCAGCACCGATGATGGAGCAGGCGAAGCATTATTTGAAGTACGACGGGCTGATGGCCAGATTGTATTCGCAGTATACCCCGATGCCGTTAATGTTTATATACCTGATACAGAAGCCAAAGGGGTTAAAGGCGGTTTTTCCATAGGCGGATTTGGCAGCACAAAAGGCACACAGGACTATTTCAGGGTAACTTACGACAGCACAAAAGTATTTGTACCTAATTCATACGGTAAAAAAGGTGTAAAAGGTGGTTTTGCTATTGGAGGTTATGGCGCTGTAAAAGGCGAAACACAGAATTTTTTGAGTGTAACACCTGACAGTACAAAAATATTTATCGCGAAAACCGTTGGAACAAAAGCAGTAAAAGGAGGATTTTCAATAGGTGGTTATGACCAGACAAAAGGGAGTATACAGGATCTGCTGAAGGTTACTCCTGACAGCACAAGGGTGTATGCCAGTGAAAGTACAAAAGGTGTAAAAGGTGGTTTTGCCATTGGAGGTTATTCAGAAACCAAAGGATATAGCGGCAATTATCTCGACATGACACCTGATAACTATTTTATTGGTGCCGGCAGCGGTAAAAATATAACCGACGGTTTATTTAACTCATTCTTTGGTTATGAATCAGGGCTGAATACAACAATAGGAAATAACAATGCTTTTTTCGGATATCAGAGCGGTTATCTTAATACTTCAGGAAGCTATAACCTCTTTCTCGGATATCAGAGCGGTTATAATAATATTACTGCAAATTATAACTCATTTGTCGGGTATCAGGCAGGATTGAATAATACAACAGGTGCCCAGAACTCATTCCTGGGAAGCTACAGCGGGATGAATAATACAACAGGAAGCAACAATACTTTCATCGGATTCAATTCAGGTCACAATAATGTAACAGGTCTTGGAAATAATTTTATCGGTACAGGAGCAGGATATACAAATTATGACGGAAGCAATAATGTCTTCATTGGAACATCAGCGGGATATCTTAACTACTCCGGCGGCTATAATATCTTTATGGGATATTATGCCGGTTATACTAATTACTCGGGGTATAATAATGCATTCCTTGGGTATATGGCTGGTTATAATAACACAAGCGGCAATAGTAATACATTCATTG
>CAZOZU010000139.1:0-5901 GCA_964584355.1 uncultured Rikenellaceae bacterium | reverse complement strand
ATTACCACATTGTGGTAGCAGATAGCAGGTCGCCACGGGATGGCAGATATATTGAGAAGATCGGGAAATACAATCCGCTCACTAACCCAGCTACTATCGAACTGGATTTCGACAAGGCTCTGGGGTGGCTGCAAAATGGCGCAATACCTTCAGAAACATGTAGAGCTATACTCTCTTATAAAGGTGTTTTAATTAAGAAACATCTCCTTGAAGGAGTACGAAAAGGTGCTTTTGATGAAGCTGAAGCCACTAAACGTTTTGATGAGTGGATGAAGAAGAATCAGGAAAAGATAGAAGCCAAGAAATCAGGACTTGAAAAATCCAAAGATGAAAGACTGGTTGCAATGATTGCAGCTGAGAAGAAAATAAATGAAGAACGGGCTGCGAAGTTGGCCAAAAAACAAGCCGATATGGCAGCTAAAGAAGAAGCGGTAGAAAAGGAGGAAGAAGTTACATCTGAAGAAACACCACCTGCAGAAGAATCTACAGAAATTCAGGCTGAAACAGCAACAGAAACAGAAACCACAGAAGTAACGGCTGAAACAACAACAGAAACAGAAACCACAGAAGTAACGGCTGAAACCTCGTCAAAGGATGAAGTAAAAACAGTAACTACCGACGCTCCGACAACAGCTTCGACCAAGGCAGAAGCTACCGATACTCCGGCTGAAGCTGAATCCAAAGAGGATACTATTGATGTTCCAGAAGAGACTGAAGCCAAGGCAGAAACCACCGAAGCTGCGGCAGAAACTGAAGCCAAAAAAGAAACCGCCGATGCTCCAGAAGAAACTGAAACCAAAGAAGCCGCTGATATTGAAGCAAAATCTGAAGCTAAATCAGAAACCAAAGATGTGAAAGATGAAGCAAAACCCGCTGAAACTGACACAGACAAAGAAAGACCCGGCAAATAATAACGGTGGTAAGGATCAGTGATCCAATGATTTATCATCCCGACATATTGCTTGGACGTATAAAGAAGATTCATGGTTTTGAGGGCACCGTGGCTGTTAAGCTTGAAAAGACCTTCACAGAAAAAATAACTGAAATAAAATCGGTTTTTCTTGAAATAGAAGGGAAACCGGTTCCTTTTTTTATATCTGAATCAGAATATAAAGGCGGAGATACTATAAAGATCAGGTTCGAAGGTTATAATACATTCGAAAAGGTACACGAATTCACCGGCTGTCAGGTATTTTTGGATGCGGTTGGTTATAAAGCCGAACCGACCGGCAACCTCATAAAAATTAAAGGATTTAAAGTTAAAATGCATAACCACAGATTGGCAGGTGTTGTAACAGGAGTAATTGAAAGTCCAGGACAATGGCTAATAAAGGTTGAAACAGAAAAAGGGAAAGAGTTACTTATACCTTTTCATGAAGATTTAATAATTAAGATTGACAAGAAAAGTAAGGTCATTCATATGGATCTTCCGGCAGGACTAACGGAGATCAATTAGGGATAAAGATATATGCAACAATTCCACAATTAAAACGTCTTTATCTAAATCATTTATAAATAATAAACATATTATGATGAAAAGGGCAACCCTATTATTAGTTATTATGAGTCTTGCATATTCAATTTCTGCAGGACAGACAGTCAAGGAAACCAGGGATCTGGATGGATTTTCCACTATCGGATTTGGAATTGCCGGTAACCTTTATATCGAAATTGGTCCGAAATTCAGTGTTATTCTTGAGGGAGACAAAGATGATCTTGAAGATGTTGTAACAGAAGTTATTGGCAACAGGCTTCAGATAAAACACGAAAGATGGAGATTCAACCTCAGGGAGAGAGTAGATATATATATTACAATGCCTGAGCTGGAAGGTCTGGGTGTTTCAGGTTCCGGAAAAGCTGAAGTACTTGATGATATAAGGACAAATGATCTCGATCTCAGTGTTAGCGGCAGTGGCAACATAATTACAGCTGACCTGATTGTAGAAAATCTAGATTGTAATATTTCCGGTTCAGGAAACATCAGACTTGGTGGCGGGAATGCTAAGGATGCGGAAGTATCCATAAGTGGTTCAGGCAACTTTGATGGGGATGAGATGAAAGCTGAAACAATGGAGGTAAATGTGTCAGGGAGTGGTAATTGCCATTGTCATGCTACCGGATCTCTTGAAGCAAGAGTATCAGGAAGCGGGCATATTACTTATTCGGGTGATCCGAGAATTGATGCACGGGTATCAGGATCAGGACGTGTCAGATCAAAATAGGTTATTTCCTTAAGATCTTAAAAACACCATTATTTTCAACTTTTATTATAGGCGAGGCAAATAAAACCTGCTGATCCTTCTGTCGATATTTTACTGTGTAATCAACCGATTTGATTATTTCTTTATTTATTTCAATGAAGTTTGATGGAGTTGGCTGCCCGGTAATGTTTGCTGATGTTGAAACAAGGGGTTTACTGAACTGCCTGATAAGCTCTCTGCAGAATTTGTCATTGCAAATACGGATACCAACAGATCCGTCATTACTGCAAATTCCTTCAGCAAGGTTAATACCTTCAGGATAGATTATTGTAAGAGGTGATGTGGATACAGAAATAAGCCTGGAGGCTGTTTCCGGAATAGCTTTTACGTATCTCTCAAGCATCATTAAATCACTGACAAGGATTATCAGACTTTTACTGTCTGCTCTTCTCGATTTTATTTCACGGATTTTTTGTACTGACGAGGAATTTGTAGCATCACATCCCAGTCCCCAGATTGTATCAGTAGGATAAAGAATGATGCCACCATCTTTAAGGGCCCTGAGAGATCTTCTCAGGTCTTCAACAAAGTTCATTGTTTTGTTATGAGTTCTTTTTTGCTTCCCGGGAAAGTTTTCTCAGTTTGGCATATTTAAGATAACTTGAATATGCCCCGGTTTTGCAGATCACATATCCTTTTCTACCATCAAGAAAACCCAGGCGGATAAAATATGTCTGAAAGAAACGCCAGATCATATGTATTGCAGGAGTCAGGAACCAGACTCTTTTACCTTCTTTAAAATATTCTTGAGCAGCAATTCCTGAGTATTTTTCTATTTTTTCAGTAAGATCCTGTTCGGAGGTACATGGCCAGTGTAACAGATCTCCTTTCAGTTTTCCTATTCTACTGTCATGATTCATAATAAATCTCTCATGTACATTTATCAAACCCCATTCACCCTTGGCAGCTTTAAAGAGACGGAGCTGCCTGTCAGGGTACCAGGCAGAATGATGGATCCACTGTCCGCAGTAGTTACTTAGCCTGTTAAACTTATAGCCGTCATATTTTAAATTATTCTTGACCTCTAACAGCGACTTCTGGAGTTCTTCGCTGAGTGCCTCATCAGCATCAAGTGATAATATATATGGGTATGAAGCTAAAGAAACTGCAAAATTCTTCTGGGCCATGAAGCCTTTAAATTCATGCTTTACAAATTTAACATTGAATTTTTTGCACACATCTTCGGTGGAATCTGATGAAAATGAGTCGACTACAATAATTTCATCTGCAACATCATCAAGTGACTGAAGACACTGTTCTATTAGTTCTTCTTCATTCATTGTGATGATTACGGCAGAGATTTTGTGCATGACAGCAGGGATCAGTTTTTTTGCGGCATAAATATACTAACTAAAGAAACAATTTTACGAATAGGATACGAAAAAAATGATTATTTAAACGATTTTTTTGAGTGAAAAGTCAGAATATCAGTATGCTTAACATTAATGTTTAATAAGTTTTATCCCTTGATTTATTAATAATTTAAATAATTTGTTCTCATTTTAAAACTGTAGTTTCAATAAACTCATTCTTTCCTTCATTTTGTTAATTACAGTTTTTTCCTTATCAATTGAATCAGCTTCGAAGGTAACTGAGAATCGAACATATTTCCCGGCATCATCCCAGGGAACAGTTGATATCAGGGCTTCTTTAATAAGAAATTCGGAGAATTCAGAGGCGGAATTAAATATTTTACCATCACCTGTTGCGTAAGGAGCTTTAACATAGCAAAAAAATGAACCTTTAGGTTTTTTAGCTTTAAATCCCACTTCATTAAGAGCTTCAACAAGAAAATCAAATCGTCTTGAATATTTTTTTATTGTTTTTTTTGTGATTTCAATGTTTTTCAAAGCCTGAATACCTGCTTTCTGAATTGCCCTGAATTGTCCGGAATCAGTATTGTCTTTTACTGTGGCATATGCATTAACTGCTTTACTGTTTCCGCAAATGAAACCCATTCTCCAGCCTGTCATGTTAAATGCTTTTGATAAAGAATGGACCTCGAGTCCTACTTCCAGGGCTCCTTCTGCGGAAAGAAAACTTAAGGGTTTGTATCCATCATAGGTTAATGCACCATATGCGGCATCATGAATGACAACAATACCATTATTCAAAGCAAAGTCAACAACTTTTTTGAAAAACTCCTTAGTTGCAACAGCACCAGTAGGATTATTAGGGTAATTCAGATAAAGTAGTTTAGCTCTCTTCAGAACATCAGGTGGTATTGAATCGAGATCAGGCAGAAAATAATTTGTCTCCCACAGCGGAAGGTTAAAAACTTCTCCGCCAAGATATTTTGTATATGTAGCCGTTACAGGATATCCGGGAACAGTAGTAAGTAAAATATCCCCTGGATTAATATAACATATTGCCAGCATAGCAAGTATTGGTTTTGATCCTATACCATGAATTATGTTTTCCGGTGTAATA
This sequence comes from uncultured Rikenellaceae bacterium, assembly GCA_964584355.1. GTDB lineage: Bacteria > Bacteroidota > Bacteroidia > Bacteroidales > VadinHA17 > LD21. Next base: position 1,210 of record CAZOZU010000139.1, on the reverse strand, counting down.
ATGTCTGTAAGTCCATATACTTTCTCCAGGTAATGAGTTGCAGCTTCACTGAATTCTGGTATTCCATTATCTGCATACCATCTGTTTTCAGGTCTACCTGCCTCTTCGGACAGAGCTTTTACTACCAGGTTATCGGCTGGCCAGTCAGGTTCGCCCACTCCCATATCGATAAGATCCATACCAGGGTGAGCATGTTTTGCAGCAGCCTTGGCTCTTTTTATCAGTTCAAATTTGTATATAGTAGTTGACTTACCAAAGTTAATTCCGCCAAGACGATCGGAGATTTTATCATCAATAAAGACACTCATATAGTCTGATTTTTTCTGGTAACTGGCAAATGTAATAAAAGAAACATGGATTGAGTACATGTCTAACATCTAAAATATAATGATTAAAAGCCGGTTATTAGTTTTCATTCTTCAGAAAAGAGTTATAAATTTGAATGAGATAAGTCAGGAAAAGAATTTCTTTACCAGGTTCATTAAACTAAAAATCATGAGCAAATACATTTATTTAACCTGTAATCCGGAAGCCCTTGTAGCTTCGATGCTGCCACCAGAAGGATTCGGAATGTATCTTTCGACAGGAACAAAGAAAAGGAACAAAGGCCAGACGATATTCTTTGAAGTTGATCTTGGCCGGGTAGAACATTTTATTGATATTGACAGCCTCAACAAGAGGTGTGTTGCAAAGGAGGATGGAAGTCCCAAAAGTTCTGTTTATCTTTCTGTTTACAGGGTTTTGGAGATGGTCCCTTTAGAAGCGCTTAAAAGTCTGTATCTAACGACTGATCATGGTTGTGTTCTTGAATTGAAAAAAGCTCCTTATGATAAAAGTAAAGAGCCACAGGATGCACTTCACCTGTACCAGGAGTTATCCCCTGTAACACCCCTTGTTGCAAGCGGGCTTTCTCCTTCATCATTCCTTAAAAGGCTTACTGACGGATCAACTCCGATAGTATTGCCAAAATTATTCTTCGTTGACCTTAAACTGGGAGAGCTGGCAACAAATCCACTCTCAGGATCAGCAGAACATCTGCCTTATCCGAATATAGGTCACCTGAGGGATTGTCTTGAAATACTGAAGGGTGAATATGAAAAGCACATGAAAACTGTTCAACGTATCTTTTACGGAACACTCCTTTACCGGACTATTGAAACAGGATTTTATGTGGGAGCAAAGGATAACATCGTATTTTATCCTTATCAGG
>CAZOZU010000138.1:0-5905 GCA_964584355.1 uncultured Rikenellaceae bacterium | reverse complement strand
TAATATCCTTGTTTCCTATTGCCATATAGCCAGATGTGTCTGCCGAAGGGCAGAAAGAAGAGTAATAGAAGCCAGTAAAAAAGAAATAATTCCTGAATTAATCACCATATTCCTGAACCGCTTATCAGATTATCTCTACATATTAGCCAGAAAACTTAATTTAGAGCTTGATAATGAAGAGATTAAATGGTCTATCTGATGTATTTAAAATCTTTTAAAAAGCGGTTGTTTTTTATTTAAAAAATAATATATATTTGCAAACCTTAAAAGGACTAAAATATATTAGTAGAATATGTATTGGACCCTTGAATTAGCATCGAAACTTGAAGATGCTCCATGGCCTGCAACTAAAGACGAGTTAATAGATTTTGCAATCAGGTCAGGTGCTCCAATGGAAGTGATAGAAAACTTGCAAGAAATTGAGGATGAGGGTGATATTTACGAGAGTATTGAAGATATATGGCCCGATTATCCAAGTAAAGACGACTTTTTTTTCAACGAGGACGAATATTAAAACCTTTTGAGACACCCTCTTTTTTGCCCCCGAATCACATTTAGGGAATTTTCATGGTTATTAACCGTGATAACTCTTACTTTCTTTAGGATACAGGTTAATTAAATATATCTGATATTTGTTTAGGTCTCAGGTTATCATACCAGTTGAAACCTTCAAGGTGCGGATTATCACCAGGCATATCTGAAGGCGGATCTATAACCCCTTCAGGTTCCTGATACTCATAGATCTCAGAAATTTTCCCATCATCAATAAATATTTCAATATTTGAACATGTGGCTCTGTTAACACCCGAAAATTCATCATTATCAATAAGATAGTATATTGACTCTCCGTTACCGGTAATTACTATCCTGTAGAGTTCATTATCTTCGAAATAACCGGTTAGAGATCTCCCTTTTATCTGGTTATATCGCATTGTATCTACTTGACTGGTAACAAATGCCATATTATAAAGTTCCAGCCGGTCTGCCTTGCGGTTTTTTGTAAAAACGGCCATGGAATCGGATGTTAACTGATTTTCATCTGACCATATTATGGGATTTGTATATAATCTTATTACGGAATCCCTGAAAGAGTAAGAGAGAGAATCGCATTTTGCCTGCATATCCGTACTGAAAATGAGGCATTTATAATATGCTTTCATAGTTCTGAACCCTGAGCCTGATGTGTCGGCTATGGTTGATGCAGAACTTATTGTATCAGCATGAAGAAAGAGAGAATCTTCATTCGAGACCTGGATGAAAACGGCACTGTCGGTTACCATAAATCTTTCAGGTTCTTTATAATACCAGGCATAATGTCCCTTTACGATCAGATTGTCAGTAGTGTCGGTAATACTGATATTTCCGAAAGACTCACCAAAGCCGGTAATATCTTCATAATAAAGTGAATCCCCCTTAATGATTTGTTGCATATTATCGATCAAAGCATTTTCCCAGATACTTGTTATGTCATTTTTTGTATCATACCATCCTCTTTCACAATATAGGTAAAGGCTGTCGCCAACCAGTTCTGAAGGACCTGTAAAGAGAGCAGTTTCTGATTCAGTATTATAATCCATTGTATCCGCCGTCATAATATAATCAGGATTGACAATTTTTACACTATCCTTGAAGTGATAGAGATTCCTTGAAGCATAATAGATACCAATTCTGCTTGTCAGTGTATTATCTCCATTGATGATCCTGCCGTAATTGTTATAATGAGCAATGTCGGTAACAAAATCGTAAGTAACAGCAGTTGTGAACAGATGTGTCTCTTTATCAATTAGTTCAACATCACCTTCCACGAATGCAAATTCAGTTTCCCCGTCATAATAAAGATAATTTCCATAAAGATGAAGCGTGTCGCCCTGTTGTATATGAATACTCCCAAATGCTTTTACATGGTTTTTATCCTGGTAGTAGTAAGCACTGTCACAATTCATCCACACTTCCTTATGTTTGAGGGCAACATTACCAAGAAGCTGTTGCAGGTCTTTATCAATTGTCTCATCAACCTGCCAGACATCAGCATGCAGAATTTCAATTCTTTTACTTTTCTTTTTCTGGGATTCGGTATCCTGAGATGCTGAGACGGAAGTTATTACCAGGCATATCAATAGCAAAAAGAAATACTTGTAAGTATCTGAACATCTTATGGAATTTATTGCAGCCATCCTTTTTCATTCAGAAAATCGCATGATTTGAACTCATCACTGATTTTAACATATGTACTCTCAATTTTCTCGTCTATCCACTTATCATATGCTTCGGATCGTTTTTCTCTCAACGCAACTGTCCATAGGATCTCATAATCATCCTTCAGGTTAGCTCTGTGAGCGGGAATTTCATTGTCCAGTCTTACTATTCTGAATACTACATTCCCATCTTTATCTGTTGTCCTGAAAGCTTCAGATATTTCACCCTGTTTCATGTCTCTGACTTTCACATACATTTCAGGATTCAGTTCATCAAGGGTGAACCATGTAATCCGTTCAGAAGGATTATTGCTTACCAGTTTTCCTCCATTTATTCTGCTGTCTTTATGACTTGAATATAATTTTGCTGCTGTTTCAAAGCTTATACTGTCCTTTCTTATCAGGTTTGCAAGACTATCAAGTGTAGAAACCGCCCTGGCAACCTGTTCCGGTTTAACCTTTGGTTTAATAAGAATATGTCTTGTATTTACCATGTCACCTTTGCGATCTATCAGCTGAATGATATGAAATCCATATCTTGTCTCAACAATTCTCGATACAGTATTTTTTGACAGGCTGAATGCTGCGTCAGCATAAGCCTTTTCAAGGGTCCCCCTGACAGTATAGCCCAGTTCACCTCCGTTTCTTGCAGTTCCTGAATCTTCAGAATAGAGTGTTGCCAGAACTGTGAAACTTTTACCGGCAAGAATTTCACTTCTGAGATTAAGAAGCTTCTGTCTTGCTTCAGCCTTATTTTCTTCTTTACCAGGGGGGTCAAGCTGTATTATACTTAACTGGACTTTTGCCGGTATAACCGGAAGAGAGTCTTTTGGTATATCAGAAAAAAATTTTCTTAACTGGTTTGGTGTAACCGTGATATCTGCAGCAATATCTGACTGTACTTCTCTGATTATTTCCTGTTCAATAAGGGCTTTTCGGATATCCCTCCTTATTTCAATCATACTCTTTCCGAAATATTCCTCAAGGGCTTCTTCACTACCGGCACTTTGAATTGCGCTGTTAATGTTCATAGTGATCTCGTTTTCAACCATATCAGGTGTAACTTCTATACTGTCAATTCTTGCCTGGTCGAGAAAGAGACGTGAGACAAGCAGTTCATTAAGCATCATACAACGTTGCTGGTCAATCGGTGACCTGTCTCCATTCCTCTTTAAGTCTATTACAAGAGTCTCTATATCAGAGAGATAAATCACCTCGTCACCTGCTATTGCTGCCACTGACTCAACCAGCATCTGTGCTTTTATTGTTGAAAATCCTGAAATAAAAATCCCCACTAGCATTAAAATCAATCCCACACCCTTTTTCATAATATTAGTTATTAAATATTGTAAAATCATTTTCTTTAAGTGCATCATTATAGATTCCGTTTTCCAGAGTCTGGATATACTCAAGCCTACGGTTATTCCAGATGATCCTTTTAATATCATCCCTCACATATTCAAATGGAGCCAGTGTAGATCTGAGTTTGTAGTCTCTGATTGTTATATAATAAATATAAGTAGAATCTCTCGACTCATAAAAAGTTGTCCTTCTAAGGAAGTATTCCTCATTTGAAATATCATCAGGCAATTCTACTGTAAGTCTGTCGAATGGGATCCATTTCTCATTAAAATCATCAAATTTATCAGCGAACTGGTAACAGATAGATTCAAGTTGCTGAAGATCAGTTTGCTCATTCGAGCGAGCGAGACTTCTGATCCTGTAAATATCGGGCGTTTCAATAGGAAGTTTGATAAAAAGTGCCTTTATAATACTTGAGCCCAGAGAAAAATTCTCCTGGTTAGATGAATAGTAATTTTCCAGCTCTGCTTCAGTTACAGTAGTATCCATTTTTTGAAGCATCATTTGTCTCTGATATTGATAAATCACAAGATCGGACCTCGTCTTTTGGAGTTGTTTATCTATTTCATCCCTGAGTTCCGGGGAAAGGTTTTCGACAGCTTTCTGGTAAAGGAATTCTTTCCTGGCCCATTTGTTTATATATTCATGTATAATGCCGGCACTGTCGATAACTGATGTTTCCTCAGTAATAAGGTGTGGTATCTGATCCAGATACAGATAAGTATCTCCTGCACGTGCAACGGCCACACGTTTGGGATCGCGCCTGGAATTGCCGCATCCGGTAGTTGTTATTACAATTATAGTAATTATCAGAAACCTATTCATTATTGAGGTTATTTTTAATCTCCAGAAAAACATGATCATCAACATTAACGGTGTATTTACTCTTTAATTGCATTATCCATTCTGACTCAAGATAGTCCTGGTAGCCCATAAGCATATCACCTGCAACTTCCTCAAAAGGTAACGGTTTTTGTTCAATAACCCGTCTTATTGCCACAATGGAAGGGTAGCCATTGATAGTACATGATTGCATTCCTATAGCCCATTTAATCTTATCGAGTTCAGGATTATCTCCGGTATACCATTCTCCTTCAGTAATTACCAGTATTGAATCATTATTAGTGTCAAACTTTGCCATAATCAGTTTATCACCATCCTTTTTACGTGAATATTTCCTGTAAGACGATAATAGCTTTTTTTCTTTACCAGGGCTTTTTAATGTATAGATTTTTGCTTCAATTCCCTTTTTTGAAAGACTGTTGTACTTGTTTTGCTCATAATAGCGCATTAGTCCTGCACTATCTTCAGACACCCTGTTCCAAACCTTTTTACCTGATATTTCAAAAAGAAGTATTCCGTCGTGGAACTCATTCATCAGATAGCGAAAATCAGGATATTTTGTTTCCAGGATAGAATTTTCATATTTAAATATCTGATCGGATACACATGTCTCCATTGCCTGGTTCACAAATGTAACAGGATCTTCAGTAATAATCATTAATCCCCTTTTTTCGATATATTCAGCAAACTCATTTACTGTAAAACGCTGATCAGCAAATGAATACAGGATGCCAGGAGGCATACGCTCCTGGTTGTATTTTGCCAGGCCCCTGATGATGAGTGTATCAGTATTATAAACGAACCATTTATATGCCTGTTGGTTTATTTTATACTTGTATTCTTCTTTAAGTTTATTAATAAAGGATTTCTTACTTAATGAATTGAGGTGTGATTGATTTATCTTACTTTCAAGATATGATCTGGTTTGTTCAAATGAACCATGTGGTTTTTTATCGAGTAGTTTTATTATATGCCACCCGTAGGGAGTACGTACCGGCTTTGTATATTGACCTGTATCAGGTATAGAAAAGGCTGCTTCAGTAAATTCGGTGATAATTTCACCTGTTCCAAACCAGTTCATTTTCCCTCCATTGACAGCTGATTCCTTATGATCGGAGTGTTTCCGTGCCAGTTCATTGAAAGATGCCCCTTCCTGAAGTTCCTTATAAATCAATTTTATGGATTCCTCAGCCTTTTTAACTTCATTTTCTTCAATACCGGGAGGAGCAGCCTTCATTATATGTGCAACAAGGATCTTCCCACTTGCGTCTCTTTTATCAGTTACCTGTATTATATGGTAACCGAATGGTGTGCGAACCGGATCTGAGATTTTACCTGTTCTAAGATTATATGCAGCATCTTCAAAGGGCATTATCATCTGGAAGACAGTAAAATAACCAAGATTACCTCCATTTACCTTAACAGAAGGATCGTCTGATGTACTGCGAGCTACCTGTTCGAATGGCTCACCTCTCATTACCCGTTCCCTGATATCGATCGCTTTC
>CAZOZU010000137.1:0-5914 GCA_964584355.1 uncultured Rikenellaceae bacterium | reverse complement strand
TACAAGTTATACAATCCTGGGGAATTGGGGTCAATATTTTCAATGATTTTTTTGCCTAATACTGTTAATATGAGTTTATTAATTTCATTCACTCATACAAGTTTTCATGTAATTAGTTGATGGTATAACCCGGTCCCCGAAAACAGAACCGGTTTTTGCTTTTATATCTACCTGATTACTGATAAACCCTGATATAATCCACAATCATATGTTGCGGGAAAGTGGTCGTTTCATCAGGATATCCCGGCCAGTTGCCACCTACAGCGACATTAAGAATGAAGAACTGTGGAAAATTGATGGGAAAACCGCTTATTGAAGAAATATTCAGGCTATAATACTGGTAACCATCAACCAGCCATCTGAGATTATTAGGTGTCCAGATAAATGTAAAAAGATGGAAGTCTGAATTAAAGGTACCACTGCTTAGAGAATAACTCGAACCTCTGTGTGTATAGCTATTTACATCCCAGTGAATAGTACCATAAACTACAGTGGGCTGATGTCCGAGATATTCCATAATGTCAATCTCCCTGCATTTAGCCCATCCAACTGTTGAAAAGTTACTGCCAAGCATCCACAGTGCAGGCCATATCCCCTGACCTTCAGGCAATTTCGCACGTATATCGACCCTCATGCAGGTGAATTCCTTCTTACCCTGTGTGGTAAGCCTACCCGAAGTATAATGTGTTCCCGATGGATTAAGAGCAGAAATATGCAGATACCCGCTATCAATATGAACATTATCTTCTGAATCAGTATAAGTCTGAAGTTCATTATTGCCCCAGCCGCCTGCACCTTCTTCATAGTTCCAGTATTCAGTATTAAGAGGTCCGTTTTCAAACTCATCACTCCATACAAGCGTGGCAAAATCAACATTGATGATTTTTATTAGAGCACTACTTCTTTTCAATATCCCATTTACGGGATTACTGAATACCACTTTAAAATAGAGATCCTGCTTCCCTGCAGTATCAGCAAGAATATCAATTGTAATGTACTTTGATGTTTCTCCCGGACTAAAAACAAGTTTTCCCGAAGTTACTGATATATAATCCTGACCAGAAATTGCAGTACTGTCGACTGTTGAATATTCAAAGCTTACCTCTTTATCAGAAGGATCTGAAAGTATTACAGATATTGATACCGATGCATCCGGAGAATCTTCAGAAACGGTAATGACTGAACCGGTTATCTGAATATCAAGAGTACCTGAGTTGTCCTTATTACATGCAACTGGGATAATTATTACCAAAATGGCAAGGATTATCAGAATTTAATTGTTCTTCATGAGATATACTTCTTATAACTTATCTGCTATCTTAGAAATAAACATACATTATCAAGAGATCCGATATCAGGACCAACTACATATTCACCTCTTATTCTCAGGCTTGTAAGTTGGGATAACACATCTGCCAGGTCTTCTTCAGTAGCAGCAGGACCTGAGGCATCGTTTTTCTTCCACCCGGCTTCTGCAGATAGATCAATCGAATAGGATGTCCATATTGTATCAGGATGAGAAGGCAAAGTATATACAAGAATAATATCTCCGCTTTCCAGGATAACATCCGGTGCATCGAATTGATTACTAAGGTCTGATTGTATCAGGTCGAAACATAGTTTCTTATTCAAAGCTTGATCTTTCGATCCGAGAAATTTCTCAGGAGCATTCCAGTACCAGATTCCACCTGTTGTTTCATCTGTTGCTGACAGGAATCCCCCCGGATTACCTCCTGAAGAATTATAGTCAGGTTGAGCCGATTCGTTCTGAACATCGCCTGTTACCTGCCATCCTCCGTCATCTTTTTCAAAGTAACTGCAAATATTCTTCTGCCTGCATGTGAATAATAGCAATATCAGAATAACAACAATGACCAGGACAACGATAAAATACACATTCTTTTTTTTCATTTCATTTAAATAATAAATTTTAATAGTGAATAATTGTGTTGATTAAAACAAAGTTATGAAATGCTCTGCTATAAGACAATTTTTATCAGATCAATAATTAAACTTTGTTAAACCCTTCTATTATATCTCTAAATCTCTTATCTTTATTTCGACTATTTGTGATTATCTTTTATCAAATTATCAATCTATACAAAAAAATCTTTACGTAATGAGTAAGGAAAATTTTCAAAGGAAAAACCAGGTTAAAAAAGGTCTTTCCAGACGCAGTTTTTTGGGTACTACAGCAGCAGCTGCTGCTGCTTTTACAGTTATTCCACGCTCTGTTCTGGGAGGTAAGGGTTACACTGCACCAAGTGATCTGATCAATGTAGCGGGTATTGGTGTCGGCAGTCAGGGCGGAGGTGACATCCAGCAGATCTGTTCTCCTGATGTGCCTATAGAAAGGCCAAGAAGGAATATGGATGGAACTCCAATGACCAAGGAACAGATTGCCGCCATGGAAGCCAGGATGGCTGCTATGAGAGAACGCATGCAATCTCAGAGAAGACGTCCTGAAAGAGAGACCGACACTGATTCTCCTGTACAGATGGGAGATGCAAGAGCCGGTAACGTTATCAAGCTTGCCAATATCTATGCATTGTGTGATGTGGACCCCAATTATGCCGGCCATATCTTTAAAGGATATCCTAAGGCAAAGATCTACGACGACTGGCGTGAAATGCTTGACAAGGAAAAATCGATAGATGCTGTGTTAATAGGTACTCCTGATCATAATCATGCTCCTATTGCAGCAGCCTTCATGCGTGCCGGAAAACACGTGTATGTTGAAAAACCTCTTGCCAAGACTATCCATGAATGCCGCAGACTTGCCGAGATTGCAAAAGAGACAGGTGTGGTATCACAGATGGGCAATCAGGGACATGCTACTGAAGGTACAAGAAAGACCGTAGAATGGATACAGGGTGATGTAATCGGTCGTGTCAGAGAGGTACAATTGTCAACCAACCGGCCTATGGGTTTCTGGCCCCAGGGTGATATGAAACGGCCTGAGGGAATAACACCTCCCAAGAATGTTAACTACGATGTATGGCTTGGTCCTGCACCTGAAAAACCCTATAATCCGAAAGCATTCCATTTTAACTGGAGAGGATTATGGGATTATGGTACAGGTGCTATGGGCGATATGGGGGCTCATATCTTTGATGCTCCTATATGGGCACTTAACCTTGATCATCCAACAAAAATACAGGCTACCAGTTCACCATATAGCACTGACTATATGCCTCTTTGTGAGCTTGTTACATACGAATTCCCTGCCCGCGGTTATCTGCCGCCAGTAAAAGTTACATGGTGTGACGGAGGTTTACGGCCACCACGTCCTGCAGAACTGGAGGCTGGCCGTCCGATGAGAGATGCAACCTACTATGGCGACAAGGGAATCATTACCCATGGAAGTCACGGTGCTATGCCCGAACTGATTCCAGCTGACGAGAGCTTCAAAGGTCCGGATCCATGGCTCCCGCGTACCGGTAATATTTTCGAGGACTGGATCGATGCTATTAAGAACGGGAAAAAATCATGTAACGATTTTTCTGTTGCTGCCAAATTAACCGAGATAATGCTGCTTACAAATATTGCAGTCCTCCACCAAAGAGACAATATCACTCTCGAATATGATGCAGAAAACATGAAGATCTCGAATCTTCCTGAAGCCAATAATCTGTTCCACTATGAATACCGTACAGGCTGGACTTTATAAACTGAAAATAATTTATTGTAAACTAACTCATAAAAAAAGACTTATGGAAAACAATAGAACAAAAAGAAGAGTTCCTCTCCTGAACTACTTTGGAAGTAAAATAATCATTGCTGCACTACTTATAGTGCCAATGGTCTATTCCTGCCAGAATGCTCCTAAAGAAAAAGGATCAAATTTTGGTGGTGTACAGATTGGGGTTATTACCTACAGCTGGCGATCTATGCCAGGAGGTATTGAGAATATCATAAAATATTGCAAAGAGACCGGTGTCACTTCGATCGAGCTTATGAGTGGTGATCTTGAAGAGTATCTGGGAGCACCTGAGAATCCCATGATGAATATGTTCAGACCTCCACCTCCACCTCCACCTCCACCACCTCCTCCCGCAGAAGCTTCAGCACCAGCTGCAGCTCCTGGTCCCGGGGCCCAAGCTGCCGAAACTCAACAACAAGCTCCTCCTCAGAGACGAAGGAGATTCGAAATGACAGATGAAATGAGAGCCCAAATAGAAGAATATAACCAGAAACTAAAAGAATGGAGACTCTCAGTCCCGATGTCGAAATTCGAAGAGGTACGTAAGATGTTTGATGACGAAGGTATCAGCATTCATATAGTTAAGTTTTCACCAGCACGATGGTCAGATGAAGAAATAGACTACGCTTTTCAGGCAGCAAAAGCCATGGGTGCCAAGGGCGTTACAGAAGAGATCGGTGAAGAAGCTGTGAAAAGACTTGCTCCTTTTGCCGAAAAGCACGGAATGTACGCCATATTCCATAACCATATGCAGTTTGCAGAAGTAGAGGGATTCAGTTATGATAACTTTGTCGATGTCTCACCGGCCGTAATGTTTAATTTTGACGCAGGTCATTTCTTTGGATCAACAGGAATTCATCCTAATGAGATCATTGAAAAATACCATGACAGGATATTCAGTGTTCACCTAAAGGATAAAACAGGTCCTGACACTGATCCTGCCAATGAAAACCAGGTATGGGGTCAGGGAGAAGCACCCATTGAGGATATTCTTTTGCTTATCCAGGAGAATGAGTGGCCCATACATTGTGACATCGAGCTTGAATACCCTGTGAAACCATGGTCAGACGCTGTAAAGGAGGTTAAGACCTGTGTGAGATATGCAAGACAAATACTATTATAATATCCCTGATAATTAGTCTCGCGTGATTATCAGGTATTTATTAGCAGATTTATTAAGGAAGGGGGCAATAAATTGTCACCCTTCTTTATTTTTGTAAGGTATGGTAAAACTGAATATGCTGCCTTCATTTGGTGTTGAGGTGAGCCATATCCTGCCTCCAAGTAATTCAGCATATGCCTTGCATATGGAGAGCCCCAGTCCTGTACCCGAATATTGTCGTGATACAGTACTGTCAACCTGGTAGAACCTGTCGAATACACGATCCTGATATTCAGGTGGAATCCCAACGCCTGTGTCTTTTACATAGAATTCGAGAAATCCGTCTTTCAGATCGTATCCAAAGCATATTTTCCCTTTTCTGGTAAACTTGAAAGCATTGTTTATAAGGTTTGAAAGAATCTGTATAAGTTTTGTTTTATCTGTAAATATATTGGCTTTATCGTCTGAAAGAGTGGTCCTCAGATTTAATGATATACCCAGAGGTTTTTGTTTATACTTGAACTGTTTATTCAATTTACGCATCTCATCATTTAAGTTTATCTCCCGGATATTAAGCCTAACCTGGCCGCTTTCTATACTGGCAAGATCAACAATATCATTAATTATTAAGAGTAACTGTGACGAGCTCTGAGATATTACCTCAATAAATTGGTTACGTTCATCCTCCTGAAGTCCTGGCTTATTAAGAAGAGATGAGAATCCTAAAATTGCATTCATGGGAGTCCTTATCTCATGGGAGACATTATGCAGAAAAGCTGTTTTCAGCATATCGCTCTCTTCTGCCTTTTCTTTGGCTGCAATAAGGTCAGATTCAGTATTTTTACCTTCCGTGATATCTCTGAAGCTCCATACACGTCCTACTGATTCACCACCTATCTTCTGGGGCTGGGAATAACGTTCAAAAAATCTTCCATCTGCAAATTCTATAATATCGTGAGTAATTGCTTCAGGATCGTTATACAGTTCTTTTACCTTTGTTATAAACTCCTCCGGGTATTTCATTTGATTACGAACATATTGCAGTGCAGCTTTATCTTCTTTTGAATCGAGGATATTCTGGGGAATCTTCCACATTTCAGCAAACCTCT
>CAZOZU010000136.1:0-5947 GCA_964584355.1 uncultured Rikenellaceae bacterium | reverse complement strand
GCAGATATACCCACAATTGACAGTTTTTATATCCGTCACTGGTTAAGTACACTGGTCATTGAACGTTTACAGGGAAAGTCGAAACAAATAATGAAGATATTTTCGGAAACAGGAAGTGACTGGGATGAGACATTTTACAGAATGCTTACGCGCTATTTCGGTTTCAGGGTAAATAGCGAACCGTTTGAAATGCTTGCAGCAGCATTACCATTCAGGATTATACGTAAACATGCTGATAACAGGTTTCAGGTTGAGGCATTGCTTTTTGGTACGGCAGGTATGCTGGAAGAAGGCCTCTTCAAAGACGCAATTAAGGATGGCTATTATGTTGATCTCATAAGGGAATATAAGGTATTATCTTCTAAATACTCCCTGCAGCCAATAGATGGCTGGATATGGAAGTTCTCCCGTTTACGTCCGGCTAATTTCCCTACTGTACGTATTGCACAGCTGGCAACAATGTTAACAGTTGCCGGAGGGCTATTCTCGAGAGTGCTGGAAGCCGACGACATTGAAGAACTTAAAGAACTGTTTGAAGTAAAGGCTTCTGATTACTGGAATAATCATTTTATTTTTGGAAAGACCAGCAGGTCTTATCCCAAAATTACTGGTTTGCAGGCTGCAAATATCTTCATTATTAATGCAGTAATTCCTATCTTATTTGTTATTGGCAAGTACAGGGATTCAGATAAAATTTGTGAAAAGGCAGTCACTTTTCTGGAGGAGACCAATCCTGAGGAAAACTCGATAATCGATGAATGGCAATCAGCAGGAATATCAGCCGAGTCAGCCTTTTATACCCAGGCCCTTATTCATCTCAGGAATAATTACTGCAGAAAAAGAAGATGCCTTGAATGCAGAATCGGTGCAAAGGTGATAAGCCTTGGAAAGACTCTGAAGAATCCTGATGAATTAATACTGGAACCATGACCCCCCAACCTCCCTAGTCCATCAATTACCCCCCACCCCCCCCAAGGGGGGGCTATAAACCCTTATAATAAATAATGTGATATTATCTAATGGGTTTTAGACCCCCTAGGGGGTGTCGCGAATCGACGGGGGTATTTACCTTTTTTGACGAATTATCGAATTTGTTTGATAAACAGACGAATTTTTATGTGACAGTACGCAACGAATGGCATACTGTTTGCGTCTTTCTTATAGGGGACAGTCATTTTATGATTGATATAACAACCTCAGAGTGAAACAGAATAAATAAGAATAATTTTAAAAAATATTCCAATTGTTTGATAATTTACATAAAAAAGCCTTATTTTTGCGTTCCAAAATTGGAGACTCAATTTATATTTGGATTAACAACATTTTAGTTAGAGACATGTATTTGACCACTGAAAAGAAACAGGAGTTTTTCAAAAGCTTTGGAACGTCAGAGATTGATACCGGTACGGCAGAAGGGCAGATAGCTTTATTTTCGTACAGGATCAATCATCTTACTGAACATCTTAAGAAGAACAAGAAAGATTTCAGTACACAGCAGGCGCTTATCAAACTTGTAGGAAAAAGAAGAAGGCTTCTGGACTACCTGAGAGTTAAGGATATCGAACGGTATCGTGAAATCATAAAAGCATTGAAATTACGTAAATAGAGAAAAAGGCAATTCAAAATTGCCTTTTTTCGTACTATTTTTACATCCTGTAATTTCAACAATCAAAAATCAAATTAGTAATGTATAAAGTAATTGAAAAAACTATTGATCTCGGCCACGGGAGACAAATAATACTGGAAACAGGAAGGCTCGCCAGACAGGCTGACGGAGCTGTGTTGTTAAAAATGGGTAAGACAATGTTGCTGGCAACAGTTGTTTCAGCCAAAGAGGCAAAGGAAGATACTGACTTCATGCCGCTTTCTGTAGAGTACAGAGAAAAATATGCCTCATCAGGACGTATTCCGGGGGGATTTCTTAAAAGAGAAGCCAGACCTTCAGATTATGAGGTTCTTATATCAAGACTCGTTGACAGGGCTTTACGACCTCTTTTCCCTGACGATTTTCATGCAGATACATTCGTTACAATAAATCTTATTTCAGCCGATGTGGATATTATTCCCGATGCACTTGCAGGACTTGCAGCATCAGCGGCTTTGACAATATCGGATATTCCATTCAACGGACCAATCTCGGAAGTAAGGGTGGCAAGAATAAATAATCAGTTCATTGTCAATCCTACAGCAACACAACTTAAAGAAGCTGATATAGACCTGATTGTGGGAGCTACTTATGATAATATCCTGATGGTTGAGGGAGAAATGAAAGAGGTCTCGGAAGCCGAAATGCTTGAGGCTATCAAAGCTGCCCACGAAAACATTAAAATTCACTGCAAAGCACAGATGGAGTTTGCAGAAGAAATTGGAGCTTCAGCAAAACGTGAATATTGCCATGAGGTTAATGATGAGGAGCTGAAGAAAAAGGTGTGGGACGAAACTTATGATAAATGTTATAAGGTAGCAAAATCATCGACTTTTGATAAACATGAGAGGACTGATGAATTTGAAGCTGTCATAACAGAATTCCTTGAACAATATACAGAAGAGGATGAGGTTGATGAAGATCTTGTCAGAAGATACTATCAGGATGTTGTTAAGGAAGCTGCGCGGAGACTGGTTCTTGATGAAGGAATCAGGCTCGATGGACGAAAGACAGATGAAATACGGCCTATAGTATGCGAAATAGAACCTCTACCCGCAACTCACGGTTCAGCACTGTTTACCAGGGGCGAAACACAGTCACTTACAACTGTGACACTGGGTACAAAACTGGATGAGAAGATTATTGACGATGTTCTGACACAAGGTACAGTGAAGTTTACCCTTCACTATAATTTTCCGCCTTTTTCTACAGGTGAAGCAAGACCGGTCCGCGGAGTAAGCAGAAGAGAAATAGGACATGGGAACCTGGCCCATAGGGCATTGAAAAATATGATGCCACCGGAGGAGGAGAATCCTTATGCTATCAGGATTGTCTCTGATATCCTGGAATCAAACGGCTCTTCATCAATGGCTACTGTATGTGCAGGAACATTAGCCCTTATGGACGCCGGAATTCAGATACATAAACCTGTTTCAGGAATAGCAATGGGGTTAATAACTGATAAAAATACTGGGAAATATGCAATTCTGTCAGATATACTGGGTGACGAGGATCACCTTGGCGATATGGATTTTAAAGTAGCAGGTACCCGCGATGGCATAACTGCAACACAAATGGATATTAAAGTAGAAGGTTTATCGTTCGAAATACTTACACAGGCGCTGGAACAGGCAAAAGCAGGACGAATGCACATTCTTGATAAAATGAGTGAAGTTATTTCCGAACCCCGTCCGGAACTCAAACCTCATGCTCCAAGAATTGAAATGCTGTCAATTCCAAAAGATATGATAGGTACACTTATCGGCCCGGGAGGGAAAATGATTCAGGAGATACAGCGTGTTACAGGTGCCACTAT
Organism: uncultured Rikenellaceae bacterium; assembly: GCA_964584355.1. GTDB lineage: Bacteria > Bacteroidota > Bacteroidia > Bacteroidales > VadinHA17 > LD21. The sequence goes on along the minus strand of CAZOZU010000136.1, from coordinate 2,486 downwards.
CATTGTAGAAGAGATTAACGGTTATGGCGAGGTTAATGTATTCGGAGAAAACAAAGAAATCATTACCGCGGCAGTCGAATGGATAAAAAGGATTGTTGAAGTACCCGAGATAGGACGGGTTTATAAAGGTAAAGTAAAAACCATTGTACAATTTGGTGCATTTGTTGAGATTTTACCGAACAAAGACGGACTGCTTCATATTTCGGAAATCAACTGGGAAAAAATAAGATCGGTTGATGAAGTTCTAAAAGAAGGCGATGAGATTGAAGTGAAACTTATTGATATTGATTCCAGGACCGGAAAACTTAAGCTCTCGAGAAAAGTCCTGCTCCCCCGTCCGCCAAGAAAGGAACAGGAGCATAAGAATCCTGAGGGACAGAATAGTTAATAATATTTATTTGGATAATTCATTAGGGGCTGTTGTAAAAGTCATTTTTCATACTTTTTCTACATCCCCTTTTTGTTTTTGTTATTTTGTATTTCAATTCCTAAATTTGATTAATTGAACCAGGATATTGATTATAGGATGGAAATAAGGTACAATTATGTTGTGATTGAGGGGAATATTGGAGCAGGGAAGACCACCCTGGCTACCAGGATCTCAGAAGAGTTCAATGCCAGGCTTATTCTGGAACATTTTGCTGACAATCCTTTTCTTCCTAAATTCTATGATAACCCTGATAAATACTCGTTTCCTCTCGAACTTTCATTCCTGGCCAGCCGTTATAAACAGTTAAAGGAGGAGCTAGAGCCCCAGAACCTATTTAATACTTTCACGATTGCAGATTATTATTTTATGAAATCACTGGTTTTTGCTTCATCAACACTTAAAGGCGATGAATACAACCTCTACAGAACTATTTTTCATATAATTTATAGCTCTCTGCCAAAACCCGATATATTTGTTTATCTGCATCTTAATTCTGAAAAATTACTTTCAAATATAAAAAAACGTGGCAGGGATTATGAGAAGTCAATTACCAGTGATTATCTCAGAAAAATACAGGATAACTATTTCACATTTTTCAGGCAGAACCCTGAAAACCGCTACCTTATTGTTGACATCAATGCAATAGACTTTGTAGAGAATGAACATCAATATAGAAAGCTGGTAGATACAATATTTTCCAAAGATTATCCTAAGGGTCTCAACTCGGTGATTTTATAAATATTTTGAATATTTTGGCAGTTTCTATTACTATTTTTTTTAGATTTGTATTTAAGTTTGTATATTGTTGAATTAAAGTGCAATTAAACTGATCATAAACTAATAACTCTTTTTACTATGAAAAAAATCAGAAGCTATTCTATCCTTATCCTGGCCGCGGTTGTGATGACCAGTTGCAGTGGACTGAATAAAATGAAAAAAAATGCAGGGTTAATAAAGTATGATGTTAATCCAAAAGTACTTGAAACCCATGCAGGCGTTGTAGATGTCGAAATTACAGGGACATTCCCGGCCAGCTATTTCGACAAAAAAACCACACTAACAGCAACGCCGGTGATTACTTATGCTGGCGGTGAGACAGTTTTTGATGAAGTCCAGGTTGTTCAGGGTGAAAGTGTACAGGCAAATAATCCGGTTATCACGTATAACGGGGGTAATTTTAAGTATAACTCATCCGTTCCATACAAGGAGGACATGAAGGTCTCTGAACTGGTACTCAGGGTCAAGGCTGTCAGGGGTACAAAAAGCCTGGATTTTGATCCTGTAAAATTGGCAGACGGAGTTATTGCCACATCCACACTAGTGAATAAACATGCAAGATCTGTTGCTATGAAGGATAAATTTGTGAGAATCGTTCCTGAATCAAAAGACGCTGATATTCATTATGTTATTAACCAGTATAGCCTTCGTAACTCAGAACTTAAAGCAGAGGACGTTACAGCTCTTCAGGAATATATCGAAGCTGTTGAAGCTGATACCAATCGTCAATTCAAAGGTGCAGCTATTAGTTCATATGCATCACCCGATGGTGGAGTAGACTTAAATACAAGACTATCAGGTAACAGAGGAAAAACAGCTGATAAATTCCTACAAAAAGAATTTAGTGATGTTGAAAGTGCAGAAGCTGAAGAATTCTTCGATTCAAAAACCACTCCGGAAGACTGGGAAGGTTTCAAAACTGAAGTTGAAGGTTCAAGCATAGAAGATAAAGACCTTATTCTGCGTGTCCTTTCAATGTATTCCGATCCTGAAGTTCGTGAGAAGGAAATCAAAAATATGACAGCAGCTTTTGAAGTTCTTAAAACTGACATTCTTCCGAAGCTGAGAAGATCAAAAATGACTGTGAACGTTGATAAAATAGGTCGCAGTGACGAAGAGATCCTTGCACAGGCCAAATCTGATCCTAAAGAATTAAGCCTGGAAGAGATCTTATATGCCGGTACCCTGACAGAAGATACAGAAGAACAACTTTCATTCTACAAAGCTGCCCTTGAAAACTTTCCTAAGTGTATTCGTGCCGCAAATAATATAGGTTATA
>CAZOZU010000135.1:0-6028 GCA_964584355.1 uncultured Rikenellaceae bacterium | reverse complement strand
ATGGTGTATCTGCTATTGTAAGTTACCTAAGATAGTCATAAAAGTAAAAACACAGGAACATTCAGACAACAAGACATTCAAACAATCTGTTTAACTCCCTTTCAGTTTCCTTATCTCATTAAAGTGATCCATTCCCATCTTTTCGATCTCGATACGTTTTTTCTGCCGGTAAGCCTCGAATTCTACCTTAAGTTCCTCCAAGTCCTTTTTCATCCTGAGCATCACTGAAAGGTTTCTCTTAAAGATCAGGAATCCTAAAACAAGAAGAAAGATGAGGATGCCTATTATGATCCACATAATAGAATTGTAAAAATTCTTGTTAATATTCATTCCGAATACCTGGATACTCTCTTTTGTTTCAATAGCTTCATCCAGTAGTATTTTCGTATCAGTAAGAGAGGTATTCAGAGAATCAATTCTTCCAACGAGATTTCTATTCATTCCTGCCAGCATGTTTACCTGTGCCTGTACCTTTGAGAGCGAATCAACTGCATTCCTTTTGATCATCTGGAACATATCTTCACGAATTGCACGGTAATTCTCATAAATCCTTGTCCTTTCCTGAATATAGTTCATCTGCTCCCTTAGGGTTCCCTGTTCCAGTATTTCAGGCATCGGCGACTGGCTTTTACCACTTGTAATAACGAAATGAATGAAAATTATGGTAAATGTAAATCTTAATAAAATCCTTGTCATAGCAATATCAATCTCTGTACAGTTTGAACGAAAGATAGCTCTTATTATTATAAATATGAAATTGTACGATTGCATGCTTTGCCCTACGAAGCTTTAGCGTAGTAGGGATTGCAAGATTTAATAATATTTTTATAAATTGGGCTCCCGAATTGGGTGATCATAATGAATAGAAAGGATCATACAGGTTTTGACAATGAGCTTTATCTTAAGGAGCAGACATCTGCTATTCTTCAGAGAGTTAACAGGTTTAATGATAAGCTTTACCTGGAATTCGGTGGCAAGATCCTATATGATTATCATGCTGCGAGAGTGCTGCCCGGTTTTGATCCTAATGTTAAAATGAGGCTTCTGCAGAAGTTAAAAGATAAGATCGACGTTATCCTCTGTATTCACGCAGGGGCTATTGAAAGGAATAAGATCAGGGCCGATTTTGGAATTACTTATGATGCAGATGCACTGAAAACAATAGACGATTTCAGGGAATGGGGAATAGACATCACAGCTGTGGTCATTACCCGTTATCAGAATCAACTTACTGCAAAAGTTTTTAAGAATAAACTTGAACTAAGGGGCATAAAAGTATATTTACATTACCCAACAAAAGGATATCCCACTGATGTTGACCAGATTGTCAGTGATAGCGGCTACGGAGCAAACGATTATATCAAGACGACCAGTCCGATTGTAATCGTAACAGGACCAGGGCCGGGCAGCGGTAAACTGGCCACGTGTCTCTCCAATTTATATCATGAATATAAAAACGGGATTAAAGCTGGATATGCGAAATTTGAAACCTTCCCGATCTGGGATCTGCCTGTCGATCATATGGTTAATATTGCATATGAAGCAGCTACTGTTGACCTTGAGGACAGGGTATTAATTGATGAACATCACCTCAAAGCCTATGAAATAAAGACTGTAAATTATAACCGTGATATAGAAGCATTTCATCTGCTTAAAAGGATAATTGAAAAAATAACAGGCGGAGAATCGATGTATAAATCTCCGACCGATATGGGAGTGAACAGAGCCAGTGCCGGTATTGTAAATGATAAGATTATAACAGAAGCATCATACCAGGAGATAATCAGGAGATACCTCAGATGTGCTGTTGAGTATGTTATGGGACTTATCGACAAGGAGGTACTCGACCGGATTACTGCAATAATGAATAATACTGGCGCAAAGGTTGAGGATCGTAAGGTGGTACCGCCGGCAAGGAAAGCTGCAAAAGATGCTGAAAAAAAAGGAAAAGGTAATGACAGGGTCTTTTGCGGTGCTGCCCTGCAATTACACGACGGTACAATTATTACAGGTAAAAACTCGCCGTTGATGCATGCATCATCGAGCCTGATCCTGAATGCTACCAAAAACCTGGCAGGACTCCCAGATAAAATGTACCTGTTACCTGAAAACATAATTGACTCGGTAACCCATCTCAAAAAAAACATATTGGAAGGCAAGATGGTAAGTCTGGATATGGATGAAACATTGATAGTTCTTGGTATAAGTGCTTTATCAAATCCGGCTGCGAAAATGGCCCTGGAAAACCTTAAATTATTACGCGGTTGCGAAGTACATCTGACACATATCCCTACTCCGGGAGATGAAGCTGGCTGGAGGAAACTGAAAGTTAACCTGACATGCGATCCTGAATTTTCAAGTAAAAGTCTTTTTATCAGCAGATAAGAATCGGGTTGCGGTTTACGGCCTGTGGCCGCAGGCAAAAGCCACAGTTTTACAAAGTGCGGATTGCAAATCCGCACCAGCAATATGAAGGTGGGATCGAATGATATTTAGGTTATGAAAAACTATCTCAAAAAGCTGATAGAAAAGGGGGAAAATCAACATCTTGATTTTAAGTACTGTGTTACTGACAGCAGAAAGATAGCCAGGACATTAACTGCTTTTAGCAACACTGATGGAGGAAGGATACTTATCGGGATAAGGGATAATGGAAGTATAGCAGGGATAAGATCTGATGAAGAGATCTATATGGTCGATACGGCTGCACATCTGTTCTGCAGACCCGAAATCAAATATACAATAAAACAGCATATGACAGGTGGAAAAACCATCCTGGAGGTTGAAGTGATGAAAGGAGATAAACGACCATATCAGACTAAAAATGAAAATGGAAAGTGGTTGTCATACTTCAGACACCATGATCAAAACCTTGTGGCAAACAAGGTATTACGACAGGTGTGGAAAAAGGAAAAAAGGATACGGGGTGTAATGGTGAAATTTAGTAAGGCTGAAAATATGCTTATGGACTATCTGAAAAAAAATGGATCAATTACATTATCACGATTCAGAAATATTGCGAAGATATCATCATACAGAGCTGAATCAATATTAGCTAACCTTATTATTTTGAAAGTAATAGTTTTAAAAGCATCGGAAAAGGGATTTAGCTATGAGATTAATCCTGAAGGGTCTTGAATTATTCACTTTTCACCTGGCTATCGCGTTTTTCAACGATAATAGTACAATCAGTGGCCAGGGCGGCTAACACACCAACTGCTGCGAAAATAGGAGCAATAACAGTCCCTATGGCCCCTATAGTCAGGGAGAATTCCATGACAGTTTCTTCTTTTTCATTTTTTATAATTATCTTCCTGGCATTCCCTTCCCTGATTATCTCCTTGACTTTATTAAGAAGATCATCAGCTTTAACTTTGAAGGATTCCCTGTTAGAATGATTCTTCTCTTTCATTTTATATTCGGTAATGGTTGAAAATAATCCTGACACAGTGCTTTTTATGTAAATTCAGCTCTGCAGCTTTGTGAAATACCGGAAATGCTATATGTATCAGTCGGAGATTTTATCGACAGCCGTAAATTCAATAGGAATACCAATAAGTGATGAGATATATTCACCCCGTTCAAAAATATCAATATCATCCTCCTCATAATACCATTTAATAACCAATTTCTTGCCACTTTGAATTACCTGTGTTATCTTTTTTAAGGTATTGGTTAAAATGATCGTGTTAAAGCTATTCAGGAATTCCAGTGCAACGGTAACATTGGTTTTCTCAGCCGGATCGAGAATGTAGTTGTCTATCCATTCATTGATCTGTTCAGGTGCATTTCTCCTGCTTTCATCTATTGCACGACCCTTAATCTTAATGGTTCCATCAGGATCAAGTATGTACTCAGGGGTTGTATTTGTTGGTAAAATATGTACTTTTTCCATCTGTTCAGTTTATTTTCAATCTTTATTATCATGCAATTTACAAAAAGTTATTAGTATGTACTATTAATAGTCCAAAGTTTAAGGTTTTAAGTTGCATAATGGATTTCATCGGGTCACCTCGACCGTATCTCCATCCTCATGAATGAAATACAGGAAAGGACGAAACAGATAACTGTTGAAGCAATGAGGCCTGTGATCTGTGGCCTCATCATAAAACCCAGGGCAAAAAATAAAACACTAATGACTGTCAGTGATGCAACAAACACTAAACGCTTTGACTGCTATTTATACTCACAAACCTTCAGGAATTCGTGCCTTACAATTTCAGTGTCCTTAATTAGCTCATAGAATGTATCAATGTAATCCAGTATTCCTATTCTATCTGAATTTGCGATGAGCCTTTGCTTTCTTAATATTGATCTGAAAACAGGTCTGATGGTTCGGTAATAATCAAAGATCTCTTCCAGTGCTTCTTCAGTAGTACATGGTCCCTGGTATAGTCTTCTGTTATTCAAAGCATCCTCCTCTGATCCTGAAATCTTCGTATATTCTGCATTGACAAAACCCGAAAAATCGAAATCAAAAGGAACGGCGTAGAGTTCCTGGGAACCATCCATGGATTGCATGATAATGGCATTCTTATTCAGGGCGATATGCCAGTCTTGGTTTCCAATAATATACTGAAAGACTGATAATTTGCGGAAATTTTCCCTGGATAGGTCAGATGATTTTACCTCCATCTCCTTCACAACTGCATTATTGCGCTCGGCAACATGATCTTTATCCTCGATAAAGAAGCTGTATTTCGTGAATAACTCTTTATTAATTCCTGTATCAAAATATGATATTCTGACCATTCTCACTTTCATGCTCAGGTCAGTAACCTGGTTATACATTTTATAGATAGTAATATTCATCTATAACATCTTCCTCTGTCTGACATGGAGTGACAAGCTTAATTTTGTTCTGGTTTTCGAAAATTGTGTTTTCAACATCTCCCTTCTTAAAATCGATAAGCAGGGGAGGGAAACTGCAATTCGCAGGTTTGAGGCGGAAATTACCCCTGGCAGAAACCTTTACAGATAGTATTACCTTACCTATTCCACGGCTACGGTAGATCAATATACCATAATGATCCTTCAGGATTCCGGTACGTTCAGCCTGGATAGCTGAAAAGTCTGTCCGAAGCTCCATCCTGATAATCTTATCCGACAGGAAAAGTGTATCTGCATTTCCGGCAGCATTTGCTATACCAAAATGTACGAAATATAATGTTACAGTTATAATGAAGTAAATCAGAATAGTTCTTTTTGAATAGAAAACAGACATATGCAACATGTTCATTTCTCTGTGTATAATACAATTCTATTACACAATTGTTAAAATCATATAATATAACAAAAGAGGAGAGGAGTTTGTTTAAAATATGTCTCCGTAGTATCTAGTTCTTGTTTACGAACCATGCTTTCTTAAAGCGGAAAGCTACACTTACCAGACCTATCATTACGGGCACTTCTACCAGCGGACCTATCACAGCAGTAAACGCTTCTCCGGAGTTAATACCGAAGACTGCTATTGCCACGGCGATTGCCAGTTCAAAATTGTTACTCGCAGCAGTGAAAGATAGAGTGGTGGATTGCTCATAGGATGCCCCGATCTTTTTACTCATAAAGAATGAAACAATGAACATTACAATAAAATAGATAGCTAAGGGTATGGCAATCCTAATAACATCCAGGGGGATTTTTATTATATATTCTCCTTTTAATGAGAACATTACAATAATTGTAAATAATAAAGCTATTAAAGTAAGAGGACTGATTTTAGGAATAAATCTGGTATTGTACCACTCTTTATTTTTTACACGTATCAATATGAAACGTGTTATAAAGCCGGTAATAAATGGTATCCCCAAATAAATGAATACGCTTTTGGCTATCTGTCCTATTGTGATTTGGGCAACTGTTTCATTGGTTGGCAAACCAAACCATGCAGGTAATATAGCGATGAAGAGATATGCATATGCGGAGAAAAACAAAACCTGAAAAATTGAATTGAAGGCAACCAGACCTGCAGCATATTCCGTATCGCCCTTTGCAAGTTCATTCCATACAATAACCATTGCAATACAAC
>CAZOZU010000134.1:0-6030 GCA_964584355.1 uncultured Rikenellaceae bacterium | reverse complement strand
GCTTGCAGGGATCTTTCACGTTCCAGATCATTCAAAGCTTTTTTGTCTTGAGGATAGAGTGTCAGATATTTTTCTATATCATTCATTGCCCTGTTTGTTTCACCTGTCTTGTTGTAACATTCAGCCCTGAGAATAAGCAAATTAGCATCCGGAATCTCCAGTTTAATAAGTTTAGAATAAGTAACAGATGCACCTGTATGATTTGATTGTGCGATCTGAGCTTTAGCCAATAGCCTTAGGTATTTTTCATTATCCGGATTTATATTTGTTAACTCCGTAAGTATTCTTATTGCCCCGGCGGGTTTACCGGAAGAGTGATTAAACAAAGCCCTGGCATATAAAACCTCACTATTATCTTTGTATTGAGTTTCAAGCTCTGATAACCTGTTAACAGCCTCATCATTCATGTCGGCTGAAAGGTAGTATTCAATTTCTGAAACACCTGTTTCAAGATCAGAATACCATTCCTTTTTCCAGAATTGACGCCATTCCTGACTGTTTTCAATCAATCCATAAGCGGGATCCAGCATTACTTCTTTTTCTGTTTTCCTGAATGGTGATCCAATGTTCCTTCCAAGGTGATATAAGGAAGTACCTGCATCGCCTTTCATTGCGTATATCCTTGATAATCCATATTCTCCAAAATAAGGTATCAGTGAATTTGCAGTGTTGTAATCGCTTATGGCACTCTGATAGTCTCCCTCTTCAATATATACCTCTGCACGCACTATATATAACCTGCTGTCCTTTTTATCCTGTATGGCAGATGACAATAATTCAACTGCCTCTACGGTTTTACCACCTTTGATCAGTGCTTTAGAATGAAGGAGAGTTTCATAAACGAACTGACCATTAATGATCCCCGTAAAAAAGCAGGTTGTAATAAGAATTAAAATCTTCTTCATTATTATATTCCCTATCGTCATTTTGTCTCCTCCGGAACAAGCTCTGCACCCAATTCCGTTATCACATGAATAAAACCTGAAAGATGGAATTGTTCCAGCCCTGTTATCCGCCACTCAAAAACATCGCACTGATAGAAATAGACACCCGGCGATACTATTTTACCTTTGTAGGTACCATCCCAGTTAAGTTTAGGTTCTTCTGTTGAAAATATCAACAATCCATTGCGGTTAAAAAGCTTAAAATCAACCTTTTCAACAAGAGCAGAAGTCTTGGCCAGTAATATTTCGTTAATTCCGTCTCCATTAGGGGTGAAAACATTCGGGATCTCATAGAAATTACAGGAGTCGATACAAACCATAACAGATTTTTCACCTTCATTTCCTAAAAGATCAAATGCCGAAACAGCATAACACCCTGATAGTATCTCTCCCGGATAGTGCCTGTAAAGAAAGGTGTTCTTATCATTTATAGTCTCAATGAGCGCCAATTCCTCATCATATTTCATCTTATAGTATATTTTATAACCGGCAACATCTTCAAAGCATTCAGGATCGTTAATTGTCCATGTTACATTATTATAAAGAGAGTCACACTGGCTTGTGACATTTATGACAGGTGCACAGGGAGGTTCGTTATCGACAGGCATTACGCAGGTTATTTCCGAAAGGTTAACAAGATCTTTAGGCATGTCATATGCCAGATAACCACCGTTAGATCGTATGTAATAACAATATTCCTTTTCGTTCTCAAGGCCGTAATCGATGTAAGTAAGCTGGTTAGTAGTACCTACCGAATCAAATTCCATAGTGACATCATTATACCTGAAGAAATCATAACTTGTATTTATCCATGGTACATTTCTGTTTATTACGAACCTGGCTTTACGGTCGCCCGGACTTACTTCCAGGAATAGAGATGATGCGATTCCCGGTTCTCCTATCATGAATTCCGGGGTTTGGTTCCAGAACTCTATTTTATAAATATAACCGTAAGACTGTGTATTTAACAGAGTATCAATGAAAATCGTATCATTAAGATCGGTTGTTGGTATGGTACTGATTGGGGAATAATCGCTTGAAGTTATCCCCTGGGCTCTGAAAATACGGTATTCATAGGGTCCTGTGGCAGGTATGGTATCAAGCATATCGGGTTTTTTCCATGCTACATAGATAGATCCGTTAACAGGATCTGTATTTCTGATACTCACATTTGTTATAACAGGAACGCCGGATACCAGTGTTGATGTAATTTCGTTCGAGGCTTTACTTTCAGTCCCGTTTTTGTAAACAGCTACAATCCTGTAAGTATATTCTGTCCCATGCTGAAGTCCCTGTCCGTTATCTGTGTCGGTAAATGAAGTTGTATCGCTGCCATCAACATATCCCACTTTAACGAATCCTGTCCATGATGGTATCCCCGCAGTACATGAGTCTGGGATGAATGTGGATGCACCCTCTCTTCTGTATATAGCAAATCCTGCTATAACATCAGTACAATATGGTAACCAGATGAGCCTTATAAACTTACCTTCGGGTATGGCATTAACTAGTTCAGGAGATGGTCCGAGAACCTTGATGTTCATGTTGTCAATATCAGAGAGCATCAGCTCCTCATTATTATCATCTGCTTTAAAAATAATATCATAGGGTTGTCCTCTAACCACTTCATGGCATGGTGCCCACCAAAACCTTGAAGAAGAGAAGCCCGGTATTGATTCAATACCTGTAAAATAGGCCGGACATGGTGAAAGACCAAAAATACCTGATGTGGCTTTAAGAGTTATAGAATCATTATCCGGATCTGTAGCGGAAAAAACAAAATCGATCGTATCGCCAACCTCCACACATATGTTTTTTGTCGTATCGTTTACCGGGGGTTTATTATCAGTTACATATACCTCTATCTGCATATCCCGAACAACTACTCCGATCTTTTTGCCATCTCTCCACTCCTGTATCTCCATAGCAACATTATATTTACCTGTGTCTGCCGGAGTATTCCATATCAGATCACCGGTTATTGAGTCAACACGCAGGTAATGAGTAGCCGGAGGAAAGAAATAATTTTCAATAGGCTTACCATCTTCACGGGTACATACTGTAAGTTCATAAGATAAACTATCGCCATCGGGATCAAAGGCAGCCGGATTATGAATAAAGATATATCCGAGGGCAGCTTTATCGTAAGGCGGATTAAGGAGAACAGGTGTACTGTTATATCCCATGGAAGGATTTACTGAGACGATCGTGGAAATAGAAAAAACAACATTAACGGAATTGGGTATATTCTTTACTCCTAGGTTCCTGTTTGGATCCTGTACCACTACTCTATATACTCCGGGACCAGGGAATGTATGGTTTATCTTATAGACATTTCTCCGGTAGTAATTGGGAAGTGTTACCTTTTCTATTCTTTGAGCTGTTGAGATGGAGTTATCACCCCAGTCGACATCAAGTTGCGGTCTGTCAGCAAAACTCAGGGTATAAGTAAAGGTTGTAATTGTAAATTCATAAGTCAGATCAGATATCTGAACATAGGTTATCTCACCTGCCCTGTTATGTGTTGCAGAAAGAACAAGAAAATTGAATGCTAAAAGTGCCAGGATAATCGATCTCTTCATTTTATTCTTACTTCCTACAGATAATTAAAACAGTTTAAATGTCTCTTCTGTTTTGAGGGGGGTCAGCATTATTCCCTCTTCAAAATCGTTAATCCTTATTATGGTCATATTTGCCTGGTCTGTATATAATGCAGTCATAATCTGGTTTTTAACTGTAATCACTCTTGGTTTTTTATCCGACCTGTATAGAAGATTCATACTTATCTCATTATCTTCCAGTGTCAAATTTAATAACTGTCCTTTCAACTGTTTATTGTTTATGATTATATTAACTTTTTCGTTCAGGTAATCAGACATCAGGTCAGAGGGGAAAGAGTTTTCAATCTGTTTCACATCAGCTGGCAATTCCATACCTGCTAAAGAGTAGTCAAGCAGGAAATCATCATAGTACATTCTTACAAAAACCTTAAGTGAATCGGTATTTGTAACATGATCAATGCTGGTAAGTGTTACATGTACCGGATGTAAAAAAAACAGAGCTGAAAGTGCCAGTATCTTCAACATTATTACTCAGGTTCAGGATATAAAAAATCTACAAAAATCAAGCCATATTTCAGCCTTCCTGTATATTAACCCGGTCTTTCAGATACTGAACTGTACCGACCTCAATGAATGAGAAACCGGATCCACCGGAAAAATTTCCTGCAAGCACCACCACCAGGTCATTATCTTTCAGGTTGTGTGCTGTTATTAGATTTTTAAGAGCTATATGGATAAATTCATCAGCTGTTGTTTTTCTTTCCTGGTAACTGGGATATACACCATACGAGAGGGCCAGCTCCCTCATTGTTCTCATAGAATAACATTGAGCAAGGATATGGTTGAATCCCCTGTTTGAGGCCATGTCCCTTATTGTTTTGCCACCTCTGGTATCGGCAATTATTGCTTTTGCATTTATCCTCAGTGATGTTTCAACAGCCACCTTTGCCAGATATGATGAGACTTCACCTGTTATGTGCAGAAATGGAGTATCAAGATATTTTTCCTTATTTTTCTCAACCTCCATGGCCACTTTAGTCATTGTTTTAACAGCTTCGACAGGATATTTACCAGTAGCAGTCTCGCCACTGAGCATGATAGCATCAGTCTGCGAATAAATAGCACTGGCAATATCACTTACTTCAGCTCTTGTTGGCCTTGGATTGGTAATCATGGAATGGAGCATTTGCGTAGCCACGATAACAGGCTTTCTCATATAGATACATCTCGAGATTATCATCCTTTGTAAAGAAGGTATTTTTTCATATGGTATCTCAATTGCCAGATCTCCTCTGGCCACCATTATGCCATATACCACTTCCAGTATCTCACCAAGGTTTTCGACACCCTCTTCATTCTCAATTTTGGCTATGATCTTTATCTCGCTTTCATATTTATCCAATTCAGCCTGAACATCCATCACATCCTGCTTTGATCTCACAAACGAATGAGCGATGAAATCGAGATTGTTCTCAACTGCCATCTTAATGAATGCCCGATCCTTGTCGGTAAGTGACGGCATACATATTTTCACACCCGGCACATTTACACTTTTCCTTGATCCTATTATTCCATCATTAGCTGCCCTGCATATTATTGAGTTACCCTCCTTCCTGAGCGCTTTCAATTCAATATCACCATCATTTATCATTACCACTGAACCTAGCGGTACTTCCTGGGAAAAAGTCTTAAGGTTCACAAACAGCTCTTCACCTGATGATGTTTTATCAGGATCACCTGTTATTTTTATACTATCTCCTTGTTTTATTTCTATGGGAGTTTCACATACTGTCGTACGGATCTCAGGTCCTTTGGTGTCGACCAGTATAGCGATCCTGTCAGAAACTTCACGTGTGTTTTTTATTATGCTTAAAGCCCCATCTATATCAAGATGTGCAGAATTGATTCTGATGACATCCATCCCGGCTTCATAGAGATCTCTGATAAATCCGGCCTCACAATTTTTGTCAGAGATTGTGGCAACAATTTTTGTTCTTTTCTTATCCATTATCTTTCTATTTATTTTGCCGGGTTTTTAAAAGAGCTTCTACTGCCAGCCTGTAACTGTCGAGGCCAAAACCTGAAACAGATCCTGTACAATTACGTGCAATAAGGCTCAGATGACGGAAATCTTCACGGGCAGCTATATTTGTTATATGGACTTCAACGACAGGTACCTTTACAGATGCTATGGCATCAGCAATAGCCACAGAAGTATGAGTGTATCCCCCGGCATTGAGGATAATACCATGGCATGAAAAACCTCTTTTCTGAATCTCATTAATAAGCTCACCTTCAACATTCGACTGAAAATATTCAAAAACAATATCCAGATAGAGCGATTTCAGCGATTTCAGGTAATCATCAAAAGATATTGTACCATATTTCTCAGGCTCCCGTTTCCCAAGAAGATTAAGATTTGGTCCGTTTATAATGCTGATCTTCATTTTACTTACCTTTTACAATCTGCAAAAATAGATAAAATAATTATGCATGCGAAATTAATAAGGTAACCTACCTTTGTG
>CAZOZU010000133.1:0-6035 GCA_964584355.1 uncultured Rikenellaceae bacterium | reverse complement strand
GAAGAACAGTGCTCCGGCACCGAGAAGAAGCCATAATATCCACCATTTAAACTCTTTTTCGGTAATACCGGAGCTGATAATCTCATCCGGAATATCCTTTGAAGCTGCCAGATCTGCTATTGCCTTGAAGATTATTTCTTCCGGCACAACCTGGTCTATATGCTTAAGAATGAATAGTATTAGATCTTCAGGAGTCTTGATGTTTTCTTTTTCAAGATCAAGTGAATTAAGCCACGATCGGAAAGGTTCCTCTGCAACTGAAGCAAGATCTTTAAGGTATTGATCAACACCAGTTCCTGGTAAACAACTTATTGCAGCAAATACCTCTGCCAAATTTTCATCTGTCAGCCCCCTGTTTACAGATTCATTATAGACAGACTGCATCCATAAGCCAACATTATTGATTCCTTTTTCTTCCGTAGCATCAATAGCCTCTCTGAGGATTTTCCCTGTTTCAGTATCTTCATTGATTGCCAGTAGTTTCTCTCTTCCCTGTGAAATTGTAACATCAGTAGCTTCCAGTATTGCTTCGGCAATATTATCAAGATCTTCAGGGCTTATTTTACCTTCGGTTTTATCAGCGATATAATCCGTAAGATCATTCCATGTCTTAAGGTTCAGCTCATATATATCAATATGATTCAGTATTTCTTTTAACTCACCTTCACTATTTTCAGCCAGCAAATCAACAGCAGCCTGTGAAAGGATGTTATTCATAACGGCTACTTTAAGAGCAAGCATATCGACTTCATCAGTAGCGATACCTTGTTCTAATGCTTTTTCTTTAATATATGATAGCTGGTCATCCACAGTTGCGAACTGTTGTTCCTCAATATCTGCCCCGGATATTATTTTCCTTAACTTATCATCAGCCAGGTTCTTTTGCATATCAGTATATGCAGCAATCTGTTTTTCAGTTATTACCTGCTGATATTCGGGAGGTACGACTTTAATAACTGGTTCAGGTTCCTTTCTGGTTATCAGGACATCGGCTGTTGTTTTGTTATTAAACCGGTCAGTTATTTTAAAAATAACCTTATTGTCACCTGTCTCAGGTAACATTTTGTATTTGAATATCGAATCGGCAACTGCAAATTTTTCAGTATAGACAAGTGAATCTCCAAGCCAGTGTTCAACAATCAGCATTGAACCTGGTTCTGTTTTCAACGGGATAACAGTTGTATCAGCACCGACCACTAATATAGTATCCTCTTTTTCAACATAAAGATCAGCGGTGAAATCGGTTTTTGGGAGAAGAGTACCTGGCATGGTAAGGCTGTCGGAAGGATTTGAAAGTGCCAGGTTAAGGTCTCTCCTTGTTATTTCACCACCGGGAGACTCATAAGTAACCTCATAATTACCCTGGGGAATCTGGAATTCATATTCACCTGTCTGAGGATCAGAATAAACAACAACCATCATATCAGGATTGCTTGTATCGATTGCACTTACCTTAATCCTGTCATAGTAAGTGCTGTTGATAAGATCGGCAATTTTTGCCACTCCCCTTACAATGAATTTTCTTGGGTGATCATCGGAAAAGACTTCTATCCTGTATATATCCTGACTGCCGAACCCGTCGGGACTGTATTTAGCCAAATAGCCTTCATAACCTTCATTTATGGGTTTGAAGAAAAGATCATCATCGGTAGTATTTAGTGGATAACCGACATTCAATGGCACTGACCATTTTCCACTATCTATTTGCGTTGAATAGAAGATATCATAGCCACCCATATTAAAATGACCGCGTGAACTGAAAAAGAGCGTTTTATCATCTTTGCTTAAGAAGGGAGTGTTTTCGTGATATTTCGTATTTATCACAGGACCCAGGTTTACCGGTGGACCCCAATTCCCTGAACTATCCCTGGCAGAGACGTAAATATCGAGACCTCCGATCGAACTTTTGCGGTTACTTGTGAAATAGAGCTTTTTATTATCGTGTGATATGGTTGCGTGTGACTCCCAGTATTTGGTATTGATATTCTCGTTCAGCTCTGCAATAGGGCTCCATGTACCATTTTCATAGGTTGATGAATAGATTATACCATCATAGCCTTCAGAACTGTAAAGATAAAGTGTTTTCCCATCGTTTGATATAGATGTGGGATACAGATTACGGTCTACCAGAAGAGCCTCATTCATATTTATTGGTCCGCTCCATTCTCCATTATTTTTGGTTGAATAAAGTATAGCATCGTAAAACGCCTCGGTTTTACTGTATATCATTATTGTTTCATCATCGGAAATGACCGGATTGAATTCTGAATTATTTTCATTGATATTACTGCCAAGATTTTGCTCCTTTACATATAGAGGGGCATTCATAAGTTTCTTGGCATTATAACAGGATTGTATCTGTTCTTCAACTACCTCAGGATTATATACTTTGGTATCCAGATCTTTTTTGAAAAGTTCATAAGTCTCAATTGCTTTATCCAGCTGATTATCAATCCTGTATGCATTAGCCAGGTAATAAAGTGCGTCATAAGGCGCACCCTTTTCCTTGAATTTACCCTCTTTGTATTTCGGATTGATATCCTTTACAGCATCCTCTAAATAACTTATTGCCTTATCTTTTTCTCCCGGAATATTCAGATAGCATTGCCCGATCCTGTATTTATAGTTTGAGTTAGTGGGAAAGAATTGAAGTAACCGCTCGTAAGAAGGCAGGGCCTCTTTGAAATCTTCAAAAAGAATCCAGCTTTCAGCTTCGTGGAACCTCATTTTTATTTCAAGTCTAGCCTGTGAAAAAAGGAAATTGCCAGGCAGAATTAAAATTAAAAGTATTAGCAGAGTCAGTCTTTTAATCATTCTAAGAAGGTATAAACCATATGGCAAACCTCTCCGGTTCAGGTTGATGTTCTGGTAATGTGGCATTTAACGGGCAGGAGGCTTTAATCTTTAGCTTCAATAATTTATTTGGTACTAATATAAGAGAAAAAATAAAAAAAAGGACAAATTGATATGTCCCTTTTTTGTAAGATACCTCATATTTTCATATTCTGCACCCGGCAGAGATATTCCCCCGAGGTATTTAAAACAAAATCAATTAATCTCAGCGGAGTAATTTTCGAGAATTTCTTTTAGCCTGTTAAGGAATTTGCCGGCAAGAGCACCATCGATAACTCTGTGGTCATAACTCAACGAGAGGATCATTATATGCCGTATAGCTATAACATCCCCATCAGGTGTTTCTATAACTGCCGGTTTCTTCCTTACGGCACCAGTCCCCAGAATAGCTGCCTGTGGCTGATTTATTATAGGTGTTCCGGAAAGGTTGTTAAAGCTTCCGAAATTTGTAATTGTAAATGTCCCGCCTGTTATCTCGTCAGGTTTAAGTTTGTTTTTTCTTGCTCTATCCGCCAGATCGTTAACACTCTTTGCCAATCCGGTTAAACTCTTTTCATTGGTATTCTTTATCACGGGTACTATGAGATTTCCATCAGGAAGAGCAGTGGCCATTCCAATGTTGATATTTTTCTTTTTAATGATATTATTGCCATCGACTGAGATATTGATCATCGGGAATTCGTATAGTGCTTTGGCTGCAGCATCAATAAATATGGGAGTAAGAGTCAGCTTCTGTCCCTCAGCTTCCTGGAATCTCTCCTTAACAGAATTTCTCCAGTTAACAAGCCTTGTAACATCAGCATCGATAAAAGAGGTGACATGCGGAGAAGTTTTTTTAGAGAGAACCATATGTTCCGCAATCAGTCTCCTGACCCTGTCCATTTCGATTATCTCATCACCGGAAGAGAGTTTTTCTGAACTCTCTTTTTTCTTTTCAGGCTTTGAAATATCTTCAGTTTTATTTCTCTCCTCAAGGTGTTTAAATATATCGTCTTTTGTTATTCTCCCATCCATCCCTGTTCCGGTAATATTGTCAAGCTCGGTATAACTTATATTCTCACGGGCTGCCACGCTTCTGACAAGGGGTGAAAGGAATTTCCCTGAAGGAGTCCGGCTTTTTAGATCACCTGAAACATGCTCAATCTCTTTTTTCTCCTGTTTAACATCACCTATTGTTTTACGTATCCTGTTTACTTCTTTATCGATTTTCCCTTTTATTTCAGGATTCTCAGTAATGCTGGTTTCAATAACTGCTATCACTTCACCAACTTTTACTACCGAACCTTCAGCAACATTAACAGAGGTGATGGTTCCTTCAGCCGGAGAGGGTACCTCTGAATCGACTTTGTCAGTGGCTACCTCTACCAGTGGATCATCTTCTTTTACTACATCACCTTCGGCAACCAGCCATTTATTTATAGTTGCTTCAATTACTCCCTCTCCCATGGCGGGCAATATTATGTTCATTCTTGCCATTTCTATCTATCTGTTCTTTATAAATGATTTCTTTATGTTATTAATGTAAAATTAATAATGTTCTCAAATAACAATTGTCTTTTATTCAGATAACATTTGAAACCAAAAATTGTTTCATAAATCAGGAAAGGATTGAAACATTCAGGCAGATAGATCCATGATTATTGTATGCCGGTTAATCCTTCCTTTAAGACTTTTGCCAGGCGTATTACTCCTTCTTCAATCACTTCAGGATCAGAGAATGAAAAATTTATACGCATCGTATTATGCCCTGAATCATTGCAGAAGAAAGTTGAGCCCGCCACAAATGCTACATTTTTCTTAACGGCTTTCTCGAGGATATTATCGGTATTAATTTTGGCAGGAAGGGTTACAAAGAGAAAAAGTCCGCCTTCAGGCTCCGTCCATGTCACGTTTTCAGGCAGATATTTTTTAAAGCAATTGATCATATGATTGCGTCTTTGGCTGTAAAGTGCAATAGTCTTTTTAATGTTTTTCTCCAGCAGTCCTTTTTCCATATAACGTGCAATGATTCTCTGGACAAATGGCGGGGTGCAAAGATCGGCTGTTTGTTTTGCCATTACTATTCTGTCGAGGATAACCGGATTTCCTATTATCCATCCCACTCTGAATCCCGGAGCGAATATCTTCGAGAAGGTACATAATGTTAATACTCTTCCTGTTTGATCAAGCTGATACATCATCGGTTGTGGTTTTCCTGTGAAGCGTATATCCCTGTAAGGACTATCTTCAACTATCAACAGGTCATGTTTTTCAGCTATCTCAATTATCCTTTTCCTGGCTTGTTCGGGAATCGTAATACCTGCAGGATTCTGAAAATCGGGTATGATATATATGAATTTGACTTTTTTTCCAAGTTCCCGGAGATGAATAATGGTCTCTTCAAGTTCATCGGGTTTCATACCCTTTTCATCGAGTGAGATGCCTTTAAGCCTGGCTCCGTAGACGGAAAAAGCATTCAGCCCTCCCAGGTATGAAGGGAGTCCGCAAAGCACATAATCACCGGGATCAAGAAATATTTTTCCGATAATGTCGAGTGCCTGCTGTGATCCGGTTGTGATTATGATATTTTCAGGACCGATATTCAATCCTTCTCTGTTATGTTTTTCTGCAAGCATGCTTCGCAGCAGGGGATCTCCTTCAGTGGTGCCGTACTGAAGTGCCCCGGCACCCTCTTTTTCCAGCACTTCTGTCACTATTTCCTTCAGATCGTCAACAGGAAATGTTTCTGCAGCAGGCAACCCTCCTGCAAAAGATATCATATCAGGGTTCTGGAGGAGCTTAAGGATCTCCCTTATGGCAGAGCGTTGCATGTTCTTGCCTGAGGCAGAGAGGAATTTGTTAACAGATTTTATCATTGCTGGTAGGGATTTCGGTTTTTTATTGCCCGTCCAAGTGTTATCTCATCAGTATACTCGAGTTCATCACCAATAGCAACACCTCTTGCCAGTGTAGTGATGAGAATATCATAATTGCTAAGTTTCTTATAAAGATAATAATTAGTTGTGTCTCCTTCCATTGTTGTGCTCAGTGCAAAAATTATTTCCCTGATACCTCCGGCTTTCACCTTTTCTTCGAGACTGCTTATTTTAAGATCAGAAGGTCCAATACCATCGACAGGTGAAATTATTCCTCCCAGTACATGATATACTCCCTTATATTGACGGGTATTCTCAATAGCTATT
>CAZOZU010000132.1:0-6052 GCA_964584355.1 uncultured Rikenellaceae bacterium | reverse complement strand
AATATGAAATCTTCTTTATTTTAAAAAAGTACACAAAGGAATATATCAATAAACCTTAAACCCGGAAAAGGAACCGGTGCCGGTTTCTGAAGCTAGCCCTGTATAAATAACAACATTTACAGTATTCGAAGCATTTAACTTTATTGTAACAGAATTGACAGGGATTATAGATCCTGCTCCAATACTTAATGCTAACTTTTCATACAATATAGAATTAACATATATTGCAACCTCTCGGCCATCACCTGTACCATTAGCAATATATGATACATTAAATGTATAAATACCATCAACAGGTGCAGTAAAAATTCCTGATGAAGCATCTAAATATTCACCAATATTATAATCTACTTCATCATAGGTCAATGTGGGGTATGAATTTATCGAAGAAATATCTGAAGAATTATTTTTCGCCCTGAATGCCACCATATTATCCAGGGTAACACTGTTACCGTCCGAAATTGAAAGGCTTTTGGTCGATTCTACATATTCAAGTGTCTGGCTATCTGTATTATCAAGATAATCAGTCATATCGAGTTCATAAGCTCCTGTTTTGCCTGTTACTGATAATTTATCTCCGGCCAGCTGCAGATCCTGTATCTCATTCTGAGGATCAGCATCATCATCATTTTTAAGAGAATTAAGGTCAATTGGTTCCGTTACACCTGTTATTGATAACTCATTGGTCCCGTTATTGAAGCTTAATGACTGCAGAAACCCCGACAGATCCTGTGAATTGCCACCGGTTATTGAGAGAATATTATTCTCATCAAGATCGAGCTGCTGCTGGTCTTTATCATCAAGGTATTTTCCCAGATATACGCCTTCTGAGTCTGTATTGTCTGTTATTTTCAGTGTATCTTCTTTCAGTTCAATATCCTGTATCTCGTTATCCGGGTCAGCATCGGCATCATCCTTGAGTTCTGTGAGATTCACCGGAGATGCTGTTCCCGAAATATTTAATATCCTTGATGAAGGATCCCAGGTCAGCGATTGCCTGTAAGGTGACAGGTCCCACTCTGTTGCCAGAGCATTACCTGTTATTTTCAGTTTATCAGAGCTTAATGTAAGATCTTGTATCTCATTTGCCGGATCACCATCTTTTTCAATTGTAGAAATCTTAACCTGGTTCCCTCCTGAAATGGCAAGATAATCTGAACCGTCCACATTTATAACTGAAAGTGTTTGATCATCCGTTGCCGGGTCGCCTGGTTCTCCTTTCTCGCCCTGTTCTCCCTGTAAACCTGTATCACCTTTTGGTCCCTGTTCACCTTGAGTACCCTGCGGTCCTTCCGGACCAGCCGGACCAACGGGTCCCTGTGGACCGGGTTCAAGCGATCTCTTTGCAAAAAGAGCATATGGCACCGCCAGAAACTGCATAGTACCCATATCCATAAAATCATTCTCAAATTTCACCTCAACCTTCAGAAAATGATATGCCTCTTCCCAGTTAACCTGAGATAGTTCACTGCATTCAGCATTACCTGTCGGTACACCCTGACCAATAATAAGTGAGAAGACACCAAATTTGGAAGTAAATACATCCTGATGAAGCTCCTGGTACACTACAGTTCCCAGAGGATCACTCTTTATAATTGAAAACTTGACACTTATCTTCCTGTTGACAATTTCGTTGCCGTAGTTGTCCCGGGCTACAGCCTGGTAATGGATCCCCAGTGGTACATTATTCTGGGCAAAGATGCCTGCGGTAAATGCTGAAAAAAACAGTAACAGAAAGTATCTCTTTAAAATTCCTGAAGCCATAGCTCAAGGTTTAAATTTTTTCAATCTTGAATGTACGGTTCATAAATCCGTCTTCACTTGATATCCTTATCAGGTAAAAGCCCCTGATAAAATTATCCATATCATATTGTGCCTTATGCCAGAACTGGCCTACAAAAGTAATCTTATCAGTAAAAACCACCGTTCCCGTTATATTAATAATATCGATTTTGAATGTTCTTGCTGATTCTCCGAATAACTCCAGTGTAAGGAAATCAACTACAGGGTTAGGATAGACACTTGCACCCGTACCGGGAGGAGCATTTTCAACTGAAACCTTTATCCGGGGCTGCTGAAATCCCTGTGTAAATATATACCATGAACATTCGGCCACTTCTACTGCCGTTTCACCAACAGTCTGCGAAAAACTTATATTATTTCCCGATGCTACCCCCGCAAGCGGAACAAGAACCTGGTGTGACAATTGTTGTGAAAAAACAGTTGCCCACGAAATAATTAACCCTGGTATCAAAATCTTCAGTGATTTCATCTTCTAAAACCATCACAGGATGCCAAAATTAATCAAATTTTTGACAAATCAACACTTTTTGTTGATAAATGTGTTAATAACTTACATGAATATTCTGCCTCTATTAAAAAAATATTTCGTATAGCAAAAACAGTTTGGGCTTAATATTTTCTCTAATTTTATAATATTGGCAATCGGAAAAAAAATGCTTAAGTCATTTCTTTATCATAATTTAACCGAGGCCGGTTGCGATGAAGCTGGCAGAGGTTCACTGGCCGGACCGGTTGTAGCTGCTGCAGTAATTCTTCCGAAATACTACGAACATCCGGTCCTGAATGATTCAAAAAAGCTTTCCCCAAAACAGAGAGCTTCTCTGAAGGAAGAAATTATGAAATCAGCACTGGCCTGGAATGTGGCTTTTGTTGACAATAAAGAGATAGATGAAATAAATATCCTCAGGGCATCAATAAAAGCCATGCATCTGGCAATAGAAGGACTTACATCAAAACCCGAATTCCTGCTTATAGATGGTAACAGCTTCATTCCATACAAAGACATCAAACATAAAACGATAGTTAAGGGAGACGGGCTTTTTTACCCTATTGCTGCAGCTTCGGTACTTGCAAAGTGTTTCCGGGATGAATTCATGGAAAAAATTCATACTGACTACCCCGATTATGGCTGGAACAGGAACAAAGGTTATGCAACGATCCTTCACAGGAAATCTATTCTGAAACACGGCATTACACCTTATCACCGGAAATCGTTTGCTCTCTTCAATACTCAGATGACATTTGCTTTTTAGCATTCTCTTTTTCCGATTAAAAAGTTATATTTGCCGTCTGACTAAAACTAATCTGAAATTAATCCTAAAACATATGTCATGAGAAAAAGTATTTCTTTTCTGATTATCCTTATTCTTGCCTTTGGATTCAAAGCCAGGGCTGATGAAGGAATGTGGCTATTGCCGCTTATTGAGAAGCTTAATATGGGCACAATGACTGAGCTTGGACTGAAACTATCTGCTGAAGAGATTTACAGCCTTAACCAGCCCAGTATAAAAGATGCTATTATAATTTTTGGTGGTGGATGTACAGGTGAGATTGTATCACCGGAGGGACTTATTCTCACAAACCATCATTGTGGTTATGGCCGTATCCAGGCACATAGTACAGTTGAACACGATTACCTGAGAGATGGATTCTGGGCAATGACCAAGGAAGAAGAGCTTCCTAATCCCGGACTCCGTGTTGTTTTCCTTGTAAGTATTGAGGAAGTTACTGATCAGGTACTTGCAAATGTAACTTCAGAGATGAGTGAGAGTGAAAGAAGCGCAACAATAAATGCAGCCAGAACAGCTATAGAGCAAAAAGCCACTGAAGGAAATAACTACAGGGCTTCAGTATCATCTTTCTATGGGGGAAATTACTTCTATCTTCTTCTTTATGAAACATATAACGACGTGCGACTTGTAGGAGCACCCCCTTCATCAATAGGAAAATACGGCGATGATACTGACAACTGGGAATGGCCTCGTCATACAGGCGATTTTAGTGTATTCCGTGTATATTCCGGCCCCGACGGGAAACCCGCTCCATATTCTGAAAATAATATCCCACTTAAACCAAAATATTGGCTGCCTGTATCACTTAAAGACCTGAATAAAGATGATTTTGCCATGATACTCGGATACCCGGGAAGAACTCAAAGATACTATACATCATACGAGGTGAATGAGCTACTGACCATAACAAATCCAAACCGGGTAAAGATACGAGGGATCAAACAGGAGATATGGCTCGCTGATATGCTTGCCGACCAGAAAGTTGATATCCAGTATGCTTCAAAATATTCCGGCTCTTCAAATTACTGGAAATATTCCATTGGCCAGAATAATCAGCTTAGGAACCTTAATGTGATAGAAAAGAAACAAAATATTGAGGAAGAATTCAACAAGTGGGTAAATGCAAATGAGGAGCGTAAAGCAAAATATGGAGATGCACTGAACCTTATCAAATCTTCAATTGAGGGAAGGGCTGAATACCAAAATGCACTTCAGTACCTCAACGAATGTATCCAGGGATGTGAAATGCTGACTTATAGCAGGTTAACAGGAAGACTAATGGAAGCACTCAGGTCAGGAGATCAACAACAGATTACTGAAACTGCCACCGAACTTAAACAAAATGTTGTTGAAATATACAAGGACTATAATCCTCCAACAGATCAGAAATCAACCAAGGCTATGCTCAAACTTTACAGGGAGGATGTGCCTGCACAATTTATTCCTGATTTCTATACAGAAGTTGTAGATAAGAAATACAAGGGAAACATCGATAAGTTTGTAGACAAAATGTTTGCAAAATCGATATTTGCCAGTGAGGAAAAGCTTTCTGCTTTTCTTGATAATCCAGACCTTAAAACACTTGAGAAAGATCCTGCTGTAACTACATTCTCATCAATAAGTACGATAGCACGTAGCGCTTCGGAAGAAATAAGCAAGTTCTCTCCCGATCTACAAAAAGGACAAAGATTATGGGTTGTAGCTATGTTGGAAATGGAGCCGGATAAAATACATTATCCCGATGCTAATTCCACTATGCGCCTTACTTACGGCACAATACAGGATTATGATCCCAGAGATGCAGTAACCTATAAATATTATACAACACTCAGTGGGGTTATTGAAAAATACCAACCGGGTGATTATGAATTCGATCTGCCACAAAGACTTATAGATCTTTATAATAAGAAAGAATACGGAAAATATGCATCCTCGAAGGGACATATGCCGGTTTGCTTCCTTACTACAAACGATATCACAGGGGGTAATTCAGGCAGTCCTGTACTTAACGGAAACGGCGAACTGATAGGCCTGGCTTTCGATGGCAATTGGGAAGCCATGAGCGGAGATGTTGCATATGAGCCTGAAATTCAGAGAACAATAGCTGTGGATATCAGGTATGTACTCTGGATCATTGACGTTTATGCAGGAGCCGGACACCTTGTTGATGAGATGACAATAAGGGAGTAGGGATGTACCCTTCCCCCAACCCCCTTCCCTGGTAAACCAGGGCAGGGGGCTGAAAAAAAGGTATAGTTTTGCTTAATGGCGTATAAAGTAACCATATATACTGATGGAGCAGCCAGTGGTAACCCTGGTCCTGGTGGATATGGTGTGGTATTGATCTCAGGAAAACACAGGCGCGAAATATCAGAAGGGTACAGACTTACTACCAATAACCGAATGGAGCTCATGGCTGTTATTGTGGGTTTGGAGGCTCTTAAAAATCCCGGTTCAGATGTTGTTGTATATACCGATTCGCGTTATGTTGCAGATGCAGTGGAAAAAGGATGGGTATTCCAGTGGGAATCAAAATTCTTTAAGAAGAAAAAAAATCCCGACCTATGGCTGAGGTTCCTTAAGATTTATCGCAGTCATAAGGTCAGATTCGTATGGATAAAAGGGCACTCGAATAATAAGGAAAATGAACTTTGCGACAGGATGGCTGTGGATGCTTCAATGAAAAAAGATCTCCGGGAGGACATTGGTTATCAGGGCGATATAGAAGAAAACGAATTATTCTGAGTATCTAGTTCTAATTATTTTTTGTCATTAAAAATAATTGGCGCATTTTTGTAAAAATGCCTGCAGATGCAAAATCTTTATATTGAAAAAACACTCACAACACCAGAAATTAATTTCTCGCCAGAAGTGAATTTTTTTATGATATATGTTATATCCTCACCTGTAGTTGTCCGTTGATTATACTACTCTTTTATTTATTGGATTTATTTTTT
>CAZOZU010000131.1:0-6059 GCA_964584355.1 uncultured Rikenellaceae bacterium | reverse complement strand
TGAATTTCGTAATGAAAGACCTGAAAATGTACAATACTACCTTATAGAACAGGTTGTTAAAGCATTATCAGGCAAAGGAAATGTTGTCAGCACAGGAATAACAGCAGCAAGAACAAGCAGGATCATGGATGAGGTGGTGGAGGAGTATTATGAGGCAGGTACTGGGTACTAGGTACTGGGTACTGGGTACTGGGTACTAGGTACTGGGTACTGGGTACTAGGTACTAGGTACTTAAAACCCGGAACACGCTTGTCCGCCGAAGCCTTGGCGTAGGCGGGGAACACGAAACATAAAAAATAAAACATAATACAATAATTATGGAATTATTATCAGACATTGGATTAATAGGACTCGCGGTAATGGGCGAGAATATTGTTCTCAACATGGAGAGTAAGGGATTCAGAGTATCTGTTTTCAACCGTACATTAAAGAAGGTTGAAAACTTTATAAACGGAAGGGCAAAAGGGAAAAATATTACAGGCACCTATTCAATAGAGGAGCTTATAAAATCCCTTAAACGGCCAAGGAAAGTGATGATAATGGTAAAAGCCGGTAGTGCTGTTGACGATATGATCAGCACAATTATTCCACATCTGGAAAAAGGCGATATCATCATCGATGGGGGCAATACTCATTTCCCCGACACCAACAGGAGAACAACTCTTGTTGAAAGCAAAGGTCTCCTGTATATCGGTACAGGAGTATCGGGAGGTGAAGAGGGAGCATTACTTGGACCTTCGATAATGCCGGGAGGTTCCCGGAAAGCATGGCCTCATGTAAAACCAATATTTCAGGCAATTGCTGCAAAGGTCGAAGATGGAACACCATGTTGCGACTGGGTTGGAGAGAACGGAGCCGGCCATTTCGTCAAAATGGTCCATAACGGAATTGAATATGGTGATATGCAGCTTATATGTGAAGCTTATCAAATCATGAAGGATCTTCTCAATATGAGTGCTGAAGAGATGCACCTGGTATTCAAAGAATGGAATGTAGGTGAGCTTAACAGCTATCTCATTGAGATAACAAGAGATATTCTTGCATATAAAGATACTGACGGACAACCTCTTGTGGATAAGATACTTGATACTGCCGGGCAAAAAGGAACAGGAAAATGGACAGGTGTTGCTGCCCTTGAACTGGGAGTACCACTTACTCTTATTGGCGAAGCTGTTTTCTCAAGATGCCTGTCGGCTGTAAAAGAAGAAAGAGTAAAGGCATCAAAGATACTTACTGGTCCGACTCCTTCATTTACAGGAGATAAAACTGTTTTTATAAATGATCTGAAGAATGCCCTTTATGCTTCAAAAATAGTATCATACGCACAAGGTTATACACTTATGAGAGCTGCTGCAGAAGAGTATAAGTGGGATCTTAATTACGGAGGTATAGCATTGATGTGGCGTGGAGGTTGTATCATTCGATCAGCGTTTCTGGGTAAGATAAAAGAGGCATTTGACAAAGATCCTTCTATCACCAATCTTCTACTTGATCCATTCTTCAAAGATAGGGTTGAAAACGCGCAAAATGGCTGGAGGAATGTTGTCTCTGCTTCAACAGTAAACGGCATTCCGGTACCGGCAATATCTTCTGCCCTGGGTTATTTTGACGGATATCGCTGCAAAAGACTTCCGGCAAATCTGCTCCAGGCCCAGAGAGACTATTTTGGAGCACACACTTATGAACGTATCGACAAACCAAGGGGTGAATTTTTCCATACCAACTGGACAGGTCGTGGCGGAACAACCTCATCATCAACATATAATGTCTGATATCTAAATAATAAATAACAATATATGTCTGAAAAAAAGAAATTTAGCAACTACAGATGGACAGTATGTGCACTAATATTTTTTGCTACAACTGTGAACTACCTCGACAGGCAGGTTATAGGGATACTCAAACCCCTTCTGGATTCTGACCTTGGAATCGGTGAGAAAGAATATGCTCATATTATTATGGCATTTCAGATTTTATATGCCGCCGGGATGATTCTTGCCGGACGGCTTATAGATAAATTCGGCTCCAAAATAGGATATGGAGTTACTGTTATTTTATGGAGCATTGCTGCCATGGGACATGCTTTGGCTAAAGGTGTGTGGGGTTTCGGATTCTGGAGAGGTTTCCTCGGAATAAGCGAAGCCGGCAACTTTCCTGCAGGAAATAAAGCAGTAGCTGAATGGTTCCCTAAAAAAGAACGTGCACTTGCATTCGGGATATTCAACTCGGGAACAAATGTGGGGGCAATATTAGCTCCTCTGCTTATTCCTGCCATGCTTGTTGCATGGGGCTGGCAGGCTGCATTTATTGTCACCGGAGCAATAGGATTCATCTGGGTAATTCTATGGTTTATTTTCTATGAAGTACCGGAAAAACATAAAAAGGTATCTGCAGGTGAGCTTGCATACATTAACAGCGATGTTGATGAACAAAATGAAACCAAAGAAAAAGTACCATGGCTGAAGCTGTTTAAATACAGGCAAACATGGCTCTTCTTTATTGGGAAAGGTCTTACGGATCCGATATGGTGGTTTTACCTGTTCTGGATTCCCGGATGGCTGGCAACTGTCAGAGGTACAGGGCTGAGTGTTTCATCATTCGGATTACCCCTTGCATTTATTTATACTATGACTACCATAGGCAGCATCGGCGGAGGATGGTTTTCAGGTTTTATGATCAATAAAGGTATGTCACCTTTCAAGGCAAGAAGATTTACTATGCTTATCTATGCATTACTTGTTGTACCCATCGTCTTTGCACAATCAAAAGGTGTAAGTACCTGGGGTGCAGTCTGCCTTATCGCTCTTGCTGCGTCAGCACATCAGGCATGGTCTGCAAACCTCTTTACAACAGTATCAGATGCCTTTCCGAAGAAGGCTGTCAGTTCTGTTACGGGAATCGGCGGATTGGCAGGTGCTTTAGGTGGTGCATTTATTTCATATATAGCAGGCGGTATACTCCAGCATTTTAAAGACCTTGGACATATTGAAACCGGGTATGTTATAATGTTTACAATAGCCGGGAGCTCTTATATTCTTACTTGGGCTATCATGACACTATTTGCTCCCAAAAACAAAAAAGCTATCCTCTGAAAAACAAAATAAATCATGAATTATAACTTCTAAAATAATTACATAACCAAGTTTATGCCTCACAAAAAAGCCAGGATAAAAGATATTGCAGTACAAGCCGGAGTCTCGATCGGGACTGTTGACAGGGTTTTACATGAGAGAGGCGAAGTGTCAGAAAAAACCAGGGAAAGAGTTTTGAAGATCATTAAAGAACTGGAATACTCCCCGAATTTTATTGCAAAAGCACTTAAAACAACCAGGAAATTACACCTGGCCTCACTCCTCCCGGAACCGGATGAGGATAACGCTTTCTGGATAAAACATACAATGGGTTTACAAAAAGCAATGAATGAACTTGATCCCTTTCCTGTAAAATTAAGTCAGATTACTTATGATATGCTCAGTGAGACACATTTTATGAAAAAAACAGAAAGTATTATTAAAATGAATCCTGATGGTGTTATCCTTGCCCCCCTTTTTAAAGCTGAATCCACAGATTTCTGTAACCACCTCACAAAGAGCTATATTCCCTTTGTCTTCCTGGATGGATATTTAAAAGAAGCACCTTTCCTTTCCTATACTGGTGAAGATATTTTTCAGAGTGCCCGGGTGGCTGGTCAGCTTACCGATATGGTAACCCCTGTTAACAATGATATCCTCATAATAAACCTGGTAAGAGACCTGAAGAATGTTCAACACCTTAAGATCAGAACAGAGGGATTCCAGAGCTATTTTGCAGGACAAAACTCAAAAAACAGGGGGAAAATTGTAAAGCTGACAATATCAAATCCTGTGCCTGAAATTATTTCCAGAGAGACAGGAAATGCACTTGAAAAAAATCCTTATATCCGTACAATATTCGTCACCAGCTCCAAATCATATAAAATAGCAGATTTTATAGAAACTCAAGGTATAGAATCATTAAATATAATAGGATACGATCTGCTGGTAAGAAATGTTGAACATTTAAAATCAGGTACTATAAAATTTCTAATAGGTCAACGACCTGAAGAACAGGCCTATAAGAGCATACGGAAACTTTTTGATTGTCTTTCACTTAACAAGGTTCCGGTGAAAATGGAATATCTGCCTGTAGATATTGTCACTTCGGAAAATGTTGATTTCTTTCTGTAAATAACTATTATAGATAAAAACATCCGCAATGAAAAAACTGGGCAAATATTCATTAGGCATTGGCGACAGGTTTGGTTATCAGGGATCGGCCCAGCTTAAAGCAATAATTGAAGCCGGCCGTCACGGAATTGAGATAACTCCCGTATGGAATAAATCAAACAGAGAACATTTAATTATCGGATCTCATCCGGAAGATGTAAGAAGAGAGGCTGATGAGGTGACAAAAAATGCAGGTTTCAAAAAATCCTATTTCGTGGATGCAGATCATATTAATTTTGACACTGTCGACAAGTTTATTAAGAGTTCTGATTTTTTTACAATAGATGTTGCATCCTGCATTGGTCACAGGGCCGGAGATGACGAAATACAGACCTTTCTAAGCGGAGTTGATAAATATTCAGGAAGGCTAAGAATACCAGGCTTGAAGATGCTTTTAGATATCAACATCAATCAGATAGGTGTTATAGCAGAGCTTTATCTCTTTGCTGCTATCAAAGCCCGGGAAATATATAAAAAAATTGAAAAGCTCAAAGGAAAAGGGAATTTCGTTACCGAGGTCTCCATGGATGAAGTATCACAGCCACAGACACCGGCAGAATTATTTTTCATTCTTAAAATGCTGAGTGCAGAGAGTATTCCTCTCCAGACCATTGCTCCCAGGTTTTCTGGCAGGTTCAATAAAGGCATTGACTATGTTGGCAATACCGGAGATTTTGCCGATGAGTTTGAAGCAGATCTTATGGTTATCGATTTTGCAATAAAAGAATTTGAGCTTCCTCAAGATCTTAAAATGAGTATCCATTCCGGATCAGATAAATTTTCGATATACCCTCACATTGGATCAATAATAAAAAAACACAATAAAGGTGTTCATCTTAAAACTGCCGGCACTACCTGGCTCGAAGAAATTATCGGACTTGCGGAATCAGGAGGCAAAGGACTGGAATTCGCTAAAAATATCTATTATGAAGCAATGGGAAAAACTGAGGAGCTTTGTGCTCCATACGCTGATGTGATAGATATTGATATATCTCGGTTACCATCAAAAAAGGAGGTATCCGGATGGGACAACAAAAGATTTGCTGCTGCCCTGAGGCATATTCCCGAAAACAGGTACTACAATTCCAATATGCGACAGCTGATCCATATTGCTTACAAGCTGGCAGCTCAGAAAAAAGAGCAATATTTGAATCTGCTCAAAGAAAATGAAAAAATAATCGGACAGTGTGTTTATGAAAATCTATATGAGAGACATATCTGTAAGCTGTTCGATATTATATGATCACTTGGATTATTATTTCATCAACCTGAAGCCCGACGCCCGATATCGATCATTTATTCCATTGTTGGCAATCCCATAACAGTCTCAGGTTGAGTCATATGCAGGTCAAGTATAATTATTTCATTCATTCCCGGTCTCAGATATGATGCCGGGCAGAACAGTCTTTTCTGGGGACCTAAATCCCAGTAGCGTCCAAGATTATGTCCATTAACCCAAACAACCCCCTTTTTGTATTTTGCCATATCAAAAAAAGTATCACCTGTATAGGCAAGCGAAAAATTGCCCCTGAAGAATATCCCCGGCTTATTTATTGTTTTTCCGGATGAGCGCAGGACATAAATGAATTCATGGTCCATTGGCAGTTTAAATATTTGCCAGTTTTCAACTGTTATTTCGTCAATTGTAACAGTTCCGGTTATCCCTTTTCTGTCATGCAGATAATGACCATAGTTAATACGCCCCATGGCTTCGACAAGTATTTCAAGAACAGGGCTGTCCGAGGAGCTTTCGGGAATAGATATAGTATCAACGGCTTCTCTCCTGTCAAGATTACCTATATACTCACCATCCA
>CAZOZU010000130.1:0-6090 GCA_964584355.1 uncultured Rikenellaceae bacterium | reverse complement strand
TCGGTTACCCTGAGATCGCTGATATCTTTACCGTCAACGAGTATAGTGCCTCTGTCAGGTTCAATGAATCGTGGAAGCAGGTCAGCCATAGTTGATTTACCGGCTCCGGATTTACCAACAACAGCTACCGTCTGACCTTTCCTTATCATGAGGTTGATATCCTGAAGTACCGGTTCACTGTTATATGCAAACCATATATTTCTGTACTCAATTGCATCGTTGAAATCTTTTACCGGAAGGGCATTCTCTTTCTCTTTGATTTTTTCCTCGGCCTCAAGTATCTGGTCGACCCTGTCTATTGATGCCATCCCCTTCTGTATGCTGAACCATGCCGTTGTGATGTATTTTGCAGGCTGTATGATCTGTGAAAAAACAACAAGATAGGCAATAAGCCTGTCAGGCGTCATATTTCCTCCTCCCCTGAGGGCAAGCATCCCCCCAATATACATAAGGACAATGATAACGATTGTTGACAGGAACTCACTTAGTGGAAGTGCCATGTAATGCCTGCGTACCACTCTTTTGAATGTTTTTGAGTATTTTATGTTGGTTGTATCAAATTGCTCCTTCATCTTCTTTTCGGCATTGAATCCCTTTATGATTCTGAGTCCTGTAAGAGTTTCCTCTACAACTGATAACAGCCGCCCCAGGTTCTCCTGCTGAACAATTGACGATGATCGTAATGTACGACTGACCCTTCCTATTAGCCAGCCGCTGACAGGTAATAATACAAGTGCAAACAGTGTGAGCTGGTAACTGCTTATAAAAAGGTAAATAACAAATATTATGATGTACATAGGATCTTTAAATATCATTGTTAATGAGGACATTACAGATATTTCAATTTCCTGTACATCATTCGAAACCCGGGTCATTATATCTCCTTTACGGGCATCTGAAAAGTATGATAATGAAAGATTAAGCACCTTGTTATACATTTTTTTTCTCAGGTCGCGGACAGTACTTGCCCTGATGAATGCCATACTATTGTTACCAAGGAAAGCAAATCCGTTTTTAAGCAGACTGGCTCCTATAAAAATAATACTAACAAGTAGTAAAGCTCCCACCTGTCCATTCTTATCAATGAACATCGACAAATAGTACCTGAAGAATTGGTTCAGATATTCAAATGACATTTGAAATTCTCCGGGATAGGGTACGCTCTTGACTCTGTCGAATAGAATATTCAAAAACGGAATGGCAAGAGTGTATGATATAAGTGCAAAAAGAGCACTGAGGATATTAAATATTACGCTATTGATTGCAGGCCTCTTATAGGGGCTGATATATTTCAGCAGCAGTTTTATTTTATTCATCGCAATATCGTCGGTTTAGAAACCCGTAAAGTTAAAAGGAGTTATTGCCTTTAATTCCAATTTTACCGCTTCGCTGACATCAAGTTTATCAATAAATGAATGTAATGCTTCACGTGTAATCATCTGGCCTGTACGGGTTAGATCAAGCAAAACCTCATACGGTTTGGGATAACCCTCTCTTCTTAATACTGTTTGTATTGCTTCAGTTATCACTGCCCAGTTATTATCAAGATCTGTTTTGATCTTATCAGTATTAACAACGAGTTTATTTAATCCCTTAAGAATGGAATTGAAAGCAAGTATCGAATGTCCGATCGGGATGCCTATATTACGTAATACTGTTGAATCGGTAAGATCGCGCTGAAGTCTTGAAACAGGCAGTTTTTCTGAAAGATGACCAAAAATAGCATTTGCATATCCAAGGTTACCTTCACCATTTTCAAAATCAATAGGATTTATCTTATGAGGCATTGCAGAAGATCCTATCTCTCCTTTTTTTATCTTTTGTCTGAAATAATCCATCGATATATAACTCCACATATCCCTTGCAAGATCAATAAGTATTACATTGATCCTTCGCATATTATCAAACAAAGCGGCCATATTATCGTAGTGATCAATCTGTGTTGTGGGATGAGATCGCTGTAAGCCCAGCTCTTCGTTTATGAAATTATTTGCAAATGTAACCCAGTCAATATCGGGATATGCTACTTTATGTGCATTCATATTGCCAGTTGCTCCTCCGAATTTGGCAGAAAAAGGAATCTGTCCGAAATATTTTGACTGTTCGTCGATTCTGGAAATGAAAACCGAAATTTCTTTACCCAGCCGGGTTGGTGATGCCGGTTGCCCATGGGTTCTTGCAAGCATGGGAATATCTTTCCATTGGTCAGCCAGTGAGGCCAGGGATTCCCTCAACTCGAAAAGTACCGGGAAATACACATCAGTAAGAGCATCCTTCAGTGATATAGGGATGGCTGTATTATTTATATCCTGAGATGTAAGTCCGAAATGTATGAACTCACTCCACTTTCCCCATCCTGAATGGAAGAATTTTTCCTTGAGGAAATATTCAGCAGCCTTGATATCATGATTGGTGGTCTTCTCCCTCTCCTTTATCTTTTCTGCATCACGGATAGTCAGATCTTCATATATCGACCGCAGTTCCTTGTAATTTTCCTTTTTGAAATCACTAAGCTGGGGAAGAGGAATATCACAAAGAGCAATAAAATATTCTATTTCCACCATCACACGATATTTAATAAGTCCGAACTCCGAGAAATAAAGATCAAGCTCATTTACCTTGTGTCTGTATCTTCCGTCAAGCGGAGAGATGGCAGTAAGAGAATTTAAATCCATCAGTTTTTGCTTGAGTTTTCAACTAGTTATAACGATATATACAAAAGTAGTATTTTAGAAGTTGTAAAAAAACTGAATTCCGTTTAATAACAATTATCTGAAAAAACACTTATGTCTTCAGGAATAATAAGGATCTCGGCAGTAAAATATGCCAATACATACCCTTTTATCTATGGCCTTACTGAAACAGGTTTTGATAAAAAAGCAGTTATAGAAACTGATCATCCGGCTCATTGTGCCGAGAAACTTATAAACGATAATGTAGATATCGGGCTTATCCCGATTGCAGCTATCCCAAAGCTGAATGAGTATTATATCATCACTGATTACTGTCTGGGCGCCTATGGTAAAGTAAGAACTGTAATGCTCCTCAGTAATTGTTCCCTGCATGATATCCACTCAATAAACCTTGATTACAGATCTCTTTCTTCCGTAACCCTGGCAAAAATCCTAGCCAGGCATGCATGGAAAAGAGATTTCAAATGGAATAACACATATGAAGGATTTGATTTTTTGCATATACCTGATAATGAGGCCGTAGTAATGATAGGTGATCAATGTTACGAATATGAAAAATATTATACTACCAAGATTGACCTGGCAGAAGAATGGAATATGCTAACGGGACTTCCTCTGGCCTTTGCCTGCTGGACAGCCAATAAAAAAATTGATGATGGATTTCTTACTGAATTCAATGAGGCTCTGGCAATAGGAGTAAAGAATATTTCTGCAGTTGTTGAGAAATATGGCAAGGCAGGAATAATAAGAGGTGAGGAACTCAGGATTTACCTTACTGAGAAAATGGATTATAAACTTAATGATGATAAGCGAAAAGCGATAAAGCTGTTTCTTGATTTTATGAGGGAACTATGACCTTTAGGTCCTGGGTCCTGGGTCCTGGGTCCTGGGTCCTGGGTCCTGGGTACTGGGTCCTGGGTACTGGGTACTGGGTACTGGGTCCCGGGTACTGGGGTATATTATCTTTTCATATTGCCGAATTTTTTTTAATTAATGTATAATTGATTAACTTTGAATTTTGGATCTGCAATTACAAAAATTTAATTAATTAATAGTATGAGAAAGACTATCACCTTTAACGAGCTCCGGAAGATAAAAGACCAGTTACCCTCCGGAAGTATAAAAAAGATAGCAGAGAAGCTGGATCTTAATGAAGAGACAGTAAGAAACTACTTCGGAGGGAGAAATTTTGACAAAGGTCAGAGTATTGGAATTCATTTTGAACAGGGGCCCGACGGTGGAATTGTCACTTTTGATGATACTACTATTCTCGACATGGCTAAGGGAATGATTAAAGAATGAATTATGACCCCAAACCTGTTTAGAAAGCAAAAGGCCTGGTCTTTTGCTTTTTTTGTTTATATATTGTTTTAACCACGGGGTTTCACGGAGTTAATACGGAGTTACACTATTTATCAATTAACAAAACCGTGTTACTCCCTTTAAAACTTTGTGTAACTCTGTGGTAATTAAAATTTCAATATTGGATCATTAATGAAACTAACCTCTATAATTGACTCTTCTGAAAAATCTTTTAGATCAGCATTAGAAACATTTTTTGTTTCGATATATCCGGAAAACAAACTTACTTCCCACGGACTTGAACATCACAGACGCGTATGGGAATATGCAAAAGAGCTGCTTCAATACATTGAAAAAGAGAATTCATTTGACCAGATCTTTATCAATAAGCTTCTTATAGCATGTTATTTGCATGATATAGGTATGACAATCGATCCTGGCGAAAAGCATGGTCATCATAGCCGGAATATCTGCAAAAAGTTCCTGAAAGATAATAACCTTAATGAATCAGATTACCAGGATCTCCTGTCAGCAATTGAAAACCATGATGATAAAGAATATACCGATTCAGAAAACAAAGATCTTCTTCGTACTATTTTAACAGTAGCTGATGATCTTGATGCATTCGGAGAAACGGGAATAACAAGATACCTTGAAATATATAGTGAACGAGGTATGGAAAAAGATAAATTAGGAGAAGCTGTACGAAAAAATGCAAAGAAAAGATTTGAGAATTTTGTAAAGCATTTCAGCAGATACCCGGAACTTATAGAAAAATACAAGAGAAGATATCATTTACTTGATAACTACTTTAATAACAATTATTTAACCACTATCTAAAACTCACACCCTTTTAAAAGAGATCAAGCTGTTTTTCCTCAGAATCCTCTGATTCAAGGTTCGACAGGGTAACTCCCAGCAATCTTATCCTTTCTCCTACCAGGTTCAGTGATTTCCTTATTTCAGATACTTCCCGGTGTAGAGTATCAAAATCCCTGATATAATCCGGAAGAGTTTTGCTCCGTGTTATCTGTCTGAAATCTGCATACTTTATTTTTAAAGTAACAGTTCTCCCTGCTGCTCCAGCATCTTTTAGCCTTCTTATAAGCTCTTTTTCAACTTTATAAAGTTCGGCCACTATCTCGAATTCTGTAGTCAGGTCCTTTTCATATGTCAATTCAGTCCCTATCGATTTACGTTCAGATTCAGATTCAACCACCCGTTCATCAATTCCTCTTGCAATATCATAAAAAAACCTCCCCGCTTTTCCGAAGTTTCTTAATAAATCAGGCAGATCCCACTTTTTCAGATCATGTCCGTTGTGTATCCCAAGCTTATGCATCTTGCCGGCAGTTACTTTGCCAATGCCATAAAATTTCTCTATCGGCAATTTTTCGATAAATTTCTCCGCATCACCGGGTTTGATAATAAATATACCATCAGGTTTCTTTATATCTGAAGCAATCTTGGCAAGGAATTTATTGAAAGATACTCCGGCAGAAGCAGTTAATCCCGTTCTGGCATGTATCTCTTTCTTTATCTCTTTGGCAATTAATGTTGCAGAGCCTATACCTTTTTTATCTGATGTAACATCAAGAAATGCTTCGTCAATTGACAGTGGTTCAACAAAATCAGTATATTCTTTAAATATCTCGAGCATTTTCTCCGAGATCTCTATATATCTTTCAAACCTATGCTTTACAAATATCAGTTCAGGACATAGTTTTTTGGCCGTAACGGAAGGCATAGCTGACCTCACACCATATTTTCTTGCTTCATAACTTGCAGTGGCTACTACATGCCGTTCGCCACTACCTCCTACTGCAACAGGTAAGCCTCTCAACTCGGGATTATCGAGCTGTTCGACCGATGCAAAGAAGGCATCCATATCGATATGAATAATCTTCCTCATAGGGAATTACGAAAGCATACATGTACTTTTTTATAAATATACAAGACAAAAGCTATTAAACCACAGGATAACACGGAGTAAAAACAGAGTGACACTGTTAATAACTGTGTAACTCCGTTAAACTCTGTGAAACTCAGTGGTTAATTATTTTATTATTTTAGTAAAAATTTTGAAATGTAGGTA
>CAZOZU010000129.1:0-6101 GCA_964584355.1 uncultured Rikenellaceae bacterium | reverse complement strand
TCTTTGAAATGTAACTTTGTAAAAAGACTGTGCTTATTTTTTCGGGCCTCTTTTATTCCAAATATTATAACAAAAATTGCCAGTATGGCAGGTATCCCTGCAATTAGAAAGATCAGCCGGTAATTCTCATGGAAAAATGATAAGAGTGCAAAAGCGGCCAGAGGACCTGCGATAGCACCACTGTTGTCCATTGCTTTCTGAAGACCGAAACCCCTGCCTGTTTCATTGTTCAATACTGAACCGGCAATAAGGCTGTCACGCGGCGCTGTACGGATGCCTTTACCAAATCTTTCGATAAATCTCAGGATAAGGACCTGAACCGGAGAGACGACAAATGTATAAAGAGGGATTATCAGGGCCGACAAGCCATATCCAATAAGCATGAATGGTTTATTTTTCCCGATTTTATCGCTCCAGAATCCCGAAAAAGCCTTTATCAGTGAAGCAGTACTTTCTGCAAGACCTTCAATTAAAGCCAGGCTTGTCTTTGAAGCACCAATTGACATAAGGAACATAGGCATTACCGAATAGACCATCTTTACAGATGTATCTGTCAGGAAGCTTGTAGTGCCTGTGAAAAGAATATTTTTTTTATACCCGAAGAAACTGTTCTTCTTCACTTCAGCTGTTCTTTTCATCTCTGGTAGTATTGATCCTGAATAGTTTGAAAATATCAACAACCAGTATTGGTAATAGCGACATTAAAACTACCATTAACCAGTGTTTTCCATCCATTGCCGTCAGACTGAAGGCATAGGTTACAGGAGGAATAAGGAGAACAATAAGTGCCAGTCCCACTGAAGCTAAAATAGCACCAATAAGTGGTTTATTTTTCAATGGACTTATTGCCAGTGAGGATCTGGTGTTTGAATGGAGGTTCCGTACATGTACCAGCTGTGTAAACATAAGTGTGGCAAACGCCATTGTCTGACCCAGTATTTCTCCTCCGTCCTTCAGGCCAATAATATATGCCAGGAGGGAAATAGAGCCGATCATTATACCCTGGTACATTATTCTCCATACCATACCTTTAGTCATAAATCCACTTTTTGGATTACGGGGGTTTCTCTTCATGATATTCTTTTGGGCAGGATCGACACTCAGCGCCAGTGCAGGCAGGCTATCGGTAACCAGGTTTACCCAGAGGATATGAATAGGCAGGAGCGGTATTCCAAGATTCATAACTGAGGTTATCAGAAGGAGAAATATTTCACCGATATTTGTTGAAAGGAGGAACTGGATCGCCTTTACTATATTATCATAGATCCTTCTTCCTTCTTCAACTGCGGATATAATTGTCGCAAAATTATCATCCGTGAGGACCATATCTGAAGCCCCTTTGGCAACGTCGGTACCTACTATACCCATTGCAGCTCCTATGTCGGCCTGTTTAAGTGCCGGTGCATCGTTAACACCATCGCCTGTCATGGCAACTATTTCATCATTTATTTGCCATGCTTTTACGATACGCACCTTATGTTCAGGTGCAACCCTGGCATATACTGAGTATAAGGTTACGTTTTCATTCAGTTCTTTTTCACTCAGTTTTTCCAGATCAGATCCTGTAATGGCAAGATCCCCTTCCCTGTAGATTCCTATTTCACTGGCTATTGCCATTGCTGTATTTTTATGATCGCCTGTGATCATAACAGGTCTTATACCCGCGGTACCGCATTTGACAACAGCATCAATAACTTCGGGCCTGGCCGGATCGATCATACCCAGTAAGCCCATGAAAATGAGGTCGTTTTCCAATTCTCCGATCTCAACATGCTGTGGCTCTTCCGGCATATCCTTGTATGCCATTGCAAGGACACGCAATGCCGAATCAGCCATGGATTCATTTGTATTCCTGATCTTTTTAACATCTTCATCTGTTATTGATCTGATCTCCCCGTGGATATTTATCTTATTACAAACACTCAGTATTTCATCAAGACCGCCCTTTACATTTACTCGTGTACTCTTATCACCAATCCTGTTTACTGTGGTCATCCTTTTTCGTTCCGAGTCAAAGGGGATCTCGGCTATACGCGGATGCTTCTTTTCAATTTCATCTTTATATATTCCGTATAATATGCCAAAGTCAATCAGAGCTGTTTCAGTAGGATCACCTGTAAATTCATATTTGCCATCTTCATCAACACTGAACTGAGCATCGGCACATAATACTGATATTGAAAGAAGTCTCTCTTCTTCTTCATTTAGTTCTGTGGCAGGATTGGCTCTGTTTATAATATCTCTTTTATGATTTACATAAGCCTCAACAACCGTCATCTTGTTCTGTGTGAGTGTTCCGGTTTTATCGGAGCATATCACTGTTGCACTGCCAAGTGTTTCGACAGATGGAAGTGTTCTTATTATGGCATTTCTCTTAACCATTCGCTGAACACCGATAGCAAGGACAACAGTTGACACAGCAGGAAGTCCTTCAGGGATGGCTGCCACTGCAAGACTAACAGCCGTCATGAACATTTGCAGAATGGAGTTACCATAGAGCACACCAACAATAAAGATTACAGCGCAGATTATCAATGCGGCAATTCCCAGCACTTTTCCCAGCTGTTCAAGACGCCGGCTCATAGGTGTTTCGGTATCGACTGTCTGTTGAAGCAAATCTGCGATCTTGCCTACTTCAGTCTGCATACCTGTTGCCACAACAACACCGCGGCCGCGGCCATAGGTTAATATACCGCTCGAAAAAGCCATATTAGTTCTGTCGCCGAGTGCTATGTCATCGCCCCCCAACGGTTCTGTGCTTTTCTCTACGGGTACGGATTCGCCGGTAAGGGATGATTCCTGAATCTTCAGATTTACAGCTTCGATCAATCTTATATCTGCGGGAATCACTGACCCTGTTTCAAGAATTACAATATCGCCAGGAACAAGCTCTCTGGTGGGGATTTCAGTAATGACACCATCCCTTAATACTTTTGTTTCAGGAGCAGCTAATTTTTTCAGGGCTTCGAGTGATGATTCTGCTTTACGCTCCTGAAAAGCTCCTACAAAAGCGTTCAATATAAGTATACCAAGGATCACAAAAGTATCGAGAAGCCCCTCCCCCTCCATAACACCTACCACTCCTGATATTGCAGCAGCGATAAGCAGAATGATTATCATAAAACTTTTAAACTGGGCAATGAACATCTGAAGAAAGCTCTTCTTCCTTTTTGATTCAAGTTTATTATATCCGTACTCTTTCAACCTCAGAGTTGCTTCTTCAGTTGATAAACCACTGGCCTCAGATGTTTTAATCCAGGTAATTATATCATTGATCTCCTGATTATAGAAATGTGTCATAAGAAGTAATACTGTAATAAATATATGGTGATTTCCGGCTTTAAAAAAGAGATAACGATCATCAAAGAGGGTGAAGACAAACCCCTGAAAGTGTTAAAAATATCTGAATGGCCATACAGTAAATTGATGGTCATTCAATCCGGGTATAGCAACCCCGGATGATTTCTTAATTACCTTTTCTCAGAGCTTCTATTGTTTCTTTTGACGGATTATTAGGAATCGTGGCAATGACCTCGCCGTTATATTCAAATACTTCTTTATCATTGGATGTTACTTCTCCAATTACAGCTACATTACCGGTTTTGGATTTTATTGCTGTCAGCACCTCATCGACAGAATCAGGTGCAACATGAACCACATAACGGGCCTGAGTCTCGCAGATCAAAATTTCCTGGGGAGTAATATCCTCAACTGAAACCGGAACTTCAGACAGATCCACCCTGACACCCAATCCGCCATACCTGGCTGATTCGCATACTGCCGCTCCTATACCGGCGGCAC
Organism: uncultured Rikenellaceae bacterium; assembly: GCA_964584355.1. Taxonomy (GTDB): domain Bacteria; phylum Bacteroidota; class Bacteroidia; order Bacteroidales; family VadinHA17; genus LD21. The sequence continues at coordinate 2,300 of CAZOZU010000129.1, read as the reverse complement.
CACAATCAGAACAGGCTTTTATCTTGCCGGTGGAAAAAGCAGCCAGAGCAGCTTCGAGGGAGTCTCTCTCTTCTTTAAACAAAGCAACAGCAGGGCGCATCTCATTTACAAGGCCAGCTCTGTAAAGAGTATCATTGCCGTCATTGCCTGTCATACCTATAATTATGATCTTATCTCCTGCATCTTTTGCAGGTTTAGTGAGTGGTTTATCAGTTACCAGTTTGCCAAATACAGATACCACAACTGCCGGTACTATGTCAGAAAACGAAGTGGAAAATCCGCCTCCTACAATAAATACATCCATGACCTCACACATATCCCTTAATCCTTTGACCATTATGTTCACCCTTTCCTGGCTGGTAATGATATGGCAGTTTCCGCATGTACATTCTCCTTTAAAGCCGCATGGGCCAACTATTACCTCCTGATCAAGCGGTCTTGTACCGATAAAATCCAGGAGAAATACAGGACGGGCACCCATAGCAACCACATCACGCATAGCACCTCCGGCACCGGTGGCGGCAGCATCGTAAGGTCTTGGCACACAGGGAGAACAATGGCTTTCCATCTTGGCGACTACATAACCATCCATTCCAGGTACCTGAAAGACCGCAGCATCATCATTTTTCTCAGGACCTATCTCCAGAGCCCCAGGCCAGATCTTGTCAACCTGGCGGTTTAATTCCTGAAAACCACTGAAGTCAATTACTTTGTCGATATTGTGATGCAAATGAACAAACAGACCATGCATCAAGGCTTTTTCAATAGTATTCATAATACCTCCTTTTTACTTAAAATTTTATAATATTTCCAGAATGTTACCAAATAGTCATTATTGAAGTATTAAAATTATTCTTCAACCTGCCCCTTTAAATCAGGCATATCAGCAGCAGGAGCATAGCTGTATTTAATATCGATGGATATTTTATTTCCGTCGAACTGGCAGGTTATTATTTCTGTATGCGGGCTTTCGATATATCGAAGGGTCAGTTCCAGCGTTCTCTCATCCCTCCACCTGTAGATACCTGCTGTTTGTACAGGAGGTATCCCTGCAAGATGTCCCCTGGCAGTCAGAAGGAGATTTGGCCCCGGCTTTGTTGTCGTTCCTTTTACCCAGTCGTTGCTTCCAAAGCCTAAATCCCAGGATGTCCCGTCATAGTTCATTGTCACATGGCATATATCTTCATTAAAGCTGAAGGTTATGGATTCCATTTTCCTGTCATTAGGATCAATAATATATTTTTTGCCTGACAACTCTGATTGCAATGGTGAATCAATACCTTCATCTGGTAACTTTACTGCAAGAGAGCCAAGCATCTGTTTCAATGTTTCATAAGATTCCTGGTTTTCAGGCAGCCTGTCATCTGTAATTGATGGAAGAAGATATTCCCAGACCAGATTAAGTTCATCCTGGAGATCCTGTGATTCACACGTTATTGCAACAACAGCATCCTGATCAGGCATGACTACAATATACTGTCCAAATGCTCCATCAGCTCTGAATGCATTATTACGGCAACGCCAGAACTGATAGCAGTATCCCTGCATCCAGTCGCTTGAATTTTTGATCGGTTCCGGTACTCCGGGTGCCTGGTCTATCTTAAATGATGTAGCCTCGTCTATCCATTCTTCGGAGAGTATCTGTTCACCATTCCATATTCCCTTTTGCAGGTATAACTGACCGAATTTAGCCATATCTTCGGTTTTTAATCTCAATCCCCAACCACCTGTATTGATACCCATGGGACATCTCTCCCAGTCTATACCTTCTATCGACAGAGGTTCAAAGAGACGAGTGGTAAGGTATTCAATAACCGGTTTTCCCGTAACCTTCTGTACTATGGCAGATAACATATATGTGGCCATGGAATTATAGAGGAATTTTGTACCAGGATCATTGATTACAGGAAGTGCAAGAAAAGTTTTTACCCAGTTATCATTATCAGCCACAATAAGTCCTGTCGGGTCGGGATCCTGTCCGGCAGACATGCTAAGTAAATCCCTGACTTCCATATCCTCGAGAAACGGGCTTGCCGTGTCGGGAAGATACTCGGGAAAGAAAGAGATAACCTTATCGGAAACATCAATAAGATTCTCTGTAACGGCAAATCCGACGGCGGTTGATGTAAAACTCTTGCTTGTTGAATAAAGAGTGTGTTTAAGATCAGAAGCATAGGGTGCCCACCATCCTTCAGCAATAACTTTCCCGTGACGGAGAAACATGAAACTGTGAAATTCATGCTTGTCCTTTTCTGTGGCTTTAAGAAAAGCAATTATACCTTCTGAATTTACACCTTCAG
>CAZOZU010000128.1:0-6105 GCA_964584355.1 uncultured Rikenellaceae bacterium | reverse complement strand
ATCCTTTATCTGTCTGATGAAGGGCCTTCATCACTTTCTCCCTCATAAGGTTCAGTACCCTGTTGGCTTTAGGTTCACACTTTGACTGCATTATCTCATTAAGGAAGCTGATGCCCAGTATGCTGAGCAGTGCACCCGGAACTCCATGTCCCGTACAATCACCTGCGGCAATACATAAGCACTGCCTGTTGCTGAAGGCATAATAAAAATCGCCGCTTACTATATCGCGTGGCATGAAAAGTACAAAATGATCTTTCAAAAGACTCTTAAGGTATTCGCGATCAGGCATAAGCGCTTTCTGTATGATCCCTGCATACCTGAGGCTGGAAATATGATCATCAATTCCCTGGCTTTGTATCAGGGCAATGATATCAGGATTATATTGATCTTTGACTGCCATCACTTACCTTTAACAGAGTGCCAAATGTTAAAGATACATTAAATTGTATTGCATTACAACTGGTCATGCACCTTTACTGCTCCGTCCTTTCCAGCAGAATTACATTTTCTACATGATGTGTCTGTGGAAACATATCAACAGGCTGTACCCTGGTAACAGCATATCCTGAGGAGAGTAATGCTATATCACGAGACTGGGTTGCAGGATTACAGCTTATATATATTATCTTAAGTGGTGCAGCTTCTCTGATTTTTGTTACCACATCCTTATGCATCCCGGCTCTTGGCGGATCGGTTATGATAATATCAGGATATCCTTTTTTTTCCATAAGATCATCTGACATTATATGCCTTATATCTCCTGCAATAAACTCTGTATTCCTGATATTATTTACATTAGAATTTAAAACAGCATCTTTTACAGCTTCATCAATATACTCAATACCAATAACTTTAAGAGCCTTTGATGCAATAAAATTTGCTATGGTGCCTGTTCCGGTATAAAGGTCGTAAACAATCTCATTACCTGTAAGGCCTGCCATTTCTGATACGATATTGTATAATGAAAGGGCCTGTATTGTATTGGTCTGAAAAAAGGATTTGGGACCTATCCTGAATTTCAATCCGTCCATCTCCTCTACAAGATGATCCTTTCCCCTGTATAACACAGGTGTCTGATCTGAAAGAGAATCGTTATGTTTGGAATTGATAACATAATAGAAGGAGGTGATACAGCTAAATTCAGATGCAAGATGATCAAGAAGCTTGTCTCTTCGTTCAGGTTCATCATGAAAGAAAACGACAATAACCATAAATTCTCCATCAGATGAATTACGGATCACCAGGTTCCTCAGGAAGCCTGTCCGCTGACGTGGATTAAAAAACCTCAGGCAATTTTTATGAGCATATCTTCTGACTGAATCCCTTATAGCATTGGATGGTTCAGGTTGAAGGTGACATTCCGTGATATCCAATACCTTATCATATATACCGGGAATATGAAATCCCAGTGCATCCTCTTTTTCAAAATCCTGGTCAGAGTTTATTTCCTCGGTAGTAAGCCATCGTTTATCGGAAAAAGAGAACTCAAGTTTGTTCCTGTACCTTAAAACCTTTGGTGATCCGGAAATAGGAGTAATATCCGGTAAAGTTATTTTTCCGATCCGTGACAGATTGTCTACAACCTGCTTTTGTTTATAGTGTAGCTGAAGGTCATAAGGCAGGTGCTGCCACTTGCATCCTCCACATACTCCAAAATGGCGGCAAACCGGAGTAACTCTGTCGCCTGAATATTTATGGAAGCGGATAGCTCTCCCTTCTAAATAATTCCTCTTTTTCTTTGTAATCTTAATATCGACGATATCACCAGGGATAAGCATTGGCACGAAGATAACCTGGTTATTTACTTTTGCCAGAGCATTACCTTCGGCACCAATATCGGTAATCATTATTTTTTCGAGTAAGGGCGGCTCTTTCTTTCTTCCCATTCCAGTACTAATTATCTTTAAGATCAAGAATAAAAAGAAGACCTTCAATCATACTGGGCAGAGCAGCATCAGTATGATCAAGATCGGGTAAAATAACTTTGGTACAGATATTCTGTGATGTCCCGGCTTCTATCAAAGCATCATACATTGTCTCTGTTGCTGTTACACTTACATGTGTGTCTCCTGAACCATGTATAAAAAGAACAGGCTCCTCAGTAATCCATGCTGAAACACTGTTGCTTATAAGAGCCTCACGAACAGACGAATAACAGGGCGATGTTTCAAAACCTGTAAGAAAATCAGTATTGAAAAGATCAGATATTACTGTTGTCAGATGTTCATTGATCTCTGTTATTGAAAAAGTTCCATTATAAAGAGAGCTAAGGTTTTCACAATAGGGACTTTGAAAAATATCACATACTGAATTGGTAAACTGATTATAATATGAATATGCGTTAACTATATATCCAAGATATGCCGGAATCTGGTATTCAACACTATCGGTCATTTCATTAAAAAGATTTAACATATTATATGGACCTGCACCGCAAACACTTCCGGCAAGATCAAAATCACCGGAATAATCAAGCTCCAATGCCTTGTGAAGATTAAGGGTTGCCCACCCTCCCTGGGAATAACCAAGAAGATAATACTCGTCTTTTAATTCTGTCCCGGTAAATTCATATTCATAACTTTCATTAAGAGCATATAGCATATCAACCACTGATGTGACCGTGGGATCAGCAACAAGATATGGGTGTGGTATATGACTTGACTCACCAAATCCGGGATAGTCAGGTATTACAACGACAAATCCCATGGAAGCTATATATTCAACAAGTTGATATGACGGGTTTATAACATATTCCGACGGGGCATATTCATTTACAGTATTTGTTCCGTTCTGAAAACTAAGTACAGGATACTGACCAGGAGTGACGGGTACACAAACCAAACCTGAGGCCTCAATCGCCTCTCCGTCAATAGTTGTCATATAGACCATCTTATGTACATTCACATCGCTTTCGACAAATGGTTTTATATCGCTCACACCGGGATACATCTGTACCCCTGCTTCCAGCATATTACTAATCGATGTTGTTGAATAGGTTACAACAAGCTCCTCAGATATAAAATAATCATAAACCGGTTTGTAATCATCCTTTTTACAGGAAGATACTGTGATAATTACTGCAGAAAAAATTAATACTCCCTTTACAAAATATGTTTTTATTCTCATTTTCATGTTATTATCAGCATCAAATACTTTTGTGCTCTTGTATGTACTTAGTATTCTCAATGTTTATTCTAACGTATAAAGATAAATGATATTGAGATACAGTGTGCTTTCAAAGGGTGGCATACTTTTTCTATATTTGCGTCAGTTTTATTCAGCATGGTTTCGGTTCAGAATCTTTCAGTATCATTTGGCAGTAAGGACCTGCTGACCAATATATCGTTCCTCATTAATGATCAGGACCGTATAGGGCTTGCAGGGAAAAACGGTTCAGGGAAATCAACGCTTCTTAATGTAATAGCCGGTTTACAGAATCCAACATCAGGTGTTATTGATAAATCGAAGGATGTCTCTATCGCTTACCTTCCCCAGCAGATTAAGGTAAGTGACTCAACAACCATAATTAAGGATGTTATTACCTCATTTAACGAGATTACTGATCTTTCCGAAGAGATTGATCGCTGCAGCCATGAGATTGCAGCAAGAGACGATTATCATTCAGAAGAATATCTTAAGCTTTGTGACCATCTGACTGTTATAGAAGAGAGATTCAGGATACTTGGTGGTAACAGTTTTCTGGCCGAAGCGGAAAAAACTCTTACCGGGCTGGGATTTGAGAAGAAAGACTTCGACCGGCCCACACGTGAGTTAAGTGGTGGTTGGCGTATGAGGATAGAACTTGCCAAAGTACTTCTTAAAAAACCATCTCTCTTTCTTCTTGATGAGCCAACAAATCACCTTGATATTGAATCAATCCAATGGCTCGAGAGTTTCCTGGCAAATTACCAGGGAGCGGTGGTACTTGTCTCACACGACAGAGCATTCCTCGATAAAGTGACGACCCGCACGATTGAAATATCACTGGGCAATATCTATGATTACAGGGTTCCATGGTCGAAATTTATTGAGTTGAGGAAAGAGAGAAGAGAACAACAAATAGCAGCTTTCAGGAACCAGCAGAAGATGATAGAGGATACCGAAAAATTCATTGAAAGATTCCGCTACAAAGCCACCAAAGCCGTACAGGTACAATCAAAGATCAAGCAACTTAATAAGATGGAGAGGATTGAAGTAGATGAAGAGGATAATAGTACTATTTACCTTAAGTTCCCTCCCTCACCCCGTTCAGGTACTACAGTTGTTGAAACGGAACAGCTTTCAAAAAGCTTTGGTGAAAATCATGTCCTGAGAAAAATTGATTTTAAGATACACCGTGGTGAAAAAGTGGCCTTTGTGGGAAGGAATGGTGAAGGTAAGACAACATTCTCAAGGATCATAATCGGAGAACTTGATCATGAGGGATTCCTGAAAAAAGGTCATAATATCAGGATTGGTTATTTTGCCCAGAACCAGGATGAGCTGCTCGATGAAACAAAAACAGTAGAGCAGACTATCGATGATGTTGCAAAAGGAGAGATAAGGACCAGGATACGCGATATGCTTGGAGCTTTTTTGTTCAAAGGTGATGATATCGATAAAAAGGTTAAAGTCCTTTCAGGAGGGGAACGGTCAAGATTAGCCCTTGTAAGACTTCTGCTCGAACCTCATAACCTGCTTGTCCTTGATGAACCAACAAATCATCTCGATATGAGGTCAAAAGATATTCTTAAACAGGCTCTGATAAAATATGATGGCACATTAATTGTTGTATCACACGACAGAGATTTTTTAAACGGGATAGCAGATAAAGTATTCGAATTCAGGAATAGAAAGATCAAGGAAAATATCGGCGGCATATACGATTTCCTGAGAAAGAAAAAAATTGAAAACCTCAGGGAAATTGAAAAGAAAAATACCGGGATAATTGAAACAGAGAATAAGGAGGCTTCATCAAATAAACAAAGATATCTCGAAAAGAAGGAATATGAACGTAACCTGAGAAAGCTCAGAAAAAAACTTGAGGAATCAGAAACAAAGATCGAAAAGCTGGAATCAGAAATAGCTTCACTTGATAAATCTTTATATGAGCCAGGCAGACCGGCTGATGAGATGGATAAACTTTATAAGAAATACCAGGAAGTCACTGAACATCTTAATAAGGAAATGAAGAGGTGGGAACAATATACTCATGATGTAGAAGTTTTCTTAAAAAACAATAATTGAAAATGGAACCCCAGCAGATGTTAAAAAAATATCGGGTATATGTATATGAGACTGGCCCGGAAGGAAGAGTTAATCTCTGGTCTCTGTTCAATTATATGCAGGACATTGCTTCGGAACATGCTGTGAAGCTGGGGTTCGGAAGAGACGACCTCCTGAAGAGAAACCAATTCTGGGTTCTCTCAAGAATGTTTGCGGTAATTCATGACCTGCCATTCTGGAACAATGAAATTGTTGTTAAAACATGGCCATGCGGTACTGATAAATTCTTTGCAATAAGAAATTATGAAATAAATTATCCCGACGGTAAAGAGATTGCATCTGCTTCATCATCATGGCTGATCATTGATCGCAAAACAAAAAAAATACAAAGACCAGGCGATCTTCTTTCTCAATATAACTCTGTTAATCAATCAATTAAATCCCCCGCCAGAGTGGCTGAAAAACTCACAGGAGCTTCTTCTGACGGACAAGTTACTCCGGTATCAAAAGTAAGGGTAAGCGATCTTGATATTAACCTGCATACTAATAATGTTAATTATCTTAAATGGGTGTGTGACACCTATGATCTGGATTTCACTTTGAATCATTTTCCATGTTCTGCAGAAATAAATTTTCTTGCAGAATCGGTGTGCGACTAAGAGATCTCTATAAAAACATCAAAGGAAGAAAAAGGAACTATTTTTTTCAACCATTCTATTTTCCGTACAAATGATAATAAAGAGCTTTGCAGAGTAAAAATAGAATGGAAAAAAGAAAGAATAAAAAAAATCCCCCGGTAATGAATCTGCACAAGAAAAACGTTAACGGTATATTAAGGCTCACAATAGCATTAGTTGTGATGGCGGCATTACTTATATCCTGCAGGGCAACCCGTGTTCC
>CAZOZU010000127.1:1588-6130 GCA_964584355.1 uncultured Rikenellaceae bacterium | reverse complement strand
CATACCGAGGTATATTTCCAATTCTTTCCATTCGGCATCGCTGGGCACATGCCAACCTGCGGGACACAGATTTCCTGTGTTTACTGTGTACCAGTTGTACAAGGCTCCATAAGTCGCTTTATATGTAGCTTCATCATTGTTATACCAACAATATCCTGGTGTTGTAAGATTTGACCAGGCAATATTATCTGTTACAAGCGGAATAGCAGTTCCATTATTGTATTTTGTGGTTTTAAGATTTTCACACATCCATGCCTGGGTGCCTATTTTTATTGTAGTATAAAGGTTACCATCGACATCTTTTAATATTCCGGGTTGGCTTTCCAATTGGTTTATTATTTGCAGTAACGCATCAACATATGCTTTTGTAGCTGCATCAGTTGGGTTGACAGGAGTCGGTACAGTTGTTGTTCCCGTAAAATAAGCTCCTGTTGACTTAATTATTCCATTAATATCAAGTCTGGCAGATGGGTTATTTGTACCAATACCAACGTTTCCAGATTTAAGATTCAGAGTCTCCCAATAAAGAGTACCTCCATTGATAACACTAATAGCCATATAGTCTTCTCCACTATTATAACCTAAATAGTAACCATCACCATCAGGTACTTCAAGTACTATATTTCCATCAGTGGTTGTTGTCTTTATATGCAGGTTCTCACTAGGTGAATTGGTGCCAATTCCAACCTTTCCATTGTCATAAATTGTTGATTGAACAAGAGCAGTACCATCCCATTTTGAAAGGTAATTTGTTACGTTCACTCCAACTTTTGGGTCTTTCTCGATATAGTTTGCAGCAGTCTTTGCATGCATAGCATATGGCACACTCAACAATTGTGTTGTTCCCATTTCAATGTAACTTGTCCCACCTGCAGGATCAATCTGAACATTCAGAAAATAGCTGTCTGTTCCCCAATCTATAGTGGTAAAATCACCTGTTTTTTCTGTACCATTTCCTATATTTATGGTAACAAGTCCAAACCCATTTGTTGTTGGTGAATGTTTCTCACTATAAACAATTGTGCCTCCAGGACTAGTTTTATAGATTGTGAACCAGAAGGAAACTTGTTGACTAATAACAGGCTCCCCTGCAGCATTACGTACTACTGCCTGGTAATTAAATGATTCTGGTACTTGTGTAAATACGAGGTTACTAAACAATGCTATCATTATTACAAAAAATAATCTTTTCATTTTGTAAGATCTTCGTTAATGATATTTGATTTTGTTAAAAATATGAATAACAAGATAATGAAAGAATCCCACCCACCCAAGTAATATCCCGGATTAATGGAATCAGCACGGTTAGTTTTATCCTTCTTTCCGGTTATCTCCTTCTAAATATTTGTATTTCGCCTGCCGGATCTTCCATCTTTCACGGGCATATTTCTGCATATCTGTAATTGTGTCTTTCTCATCAATAATTTCAAGACCAAGCAGGGTTTCTATAATATCCTCCATTGTTACAATTCCTTCTATACCACCATATTCATCAACAACCAGAGCTATATGTTCTTTTTGTTCAAGCAGTCTCTCCCAGACATCAAACAGGACCTGTGTTTCAGGAACAATAACAATTTCCCTTTTCACATCCTTCAATTTTAATTTATACTGGTCTTCGGCAAGTTTCTCAAAAACCGTTTCCCTGAAAACATATCCGTCAATATTTTCCATCTCTCCGGAATAGACAGGGATGCGCGAAAACTTCAGATAATTCTTATTCTTTAAGAATTCTTCCAGGGACAAGTTCTCATCAGCAGTGGCGACAACAACTCGCGGGGTCATTATTTCGGTAACCCTCAAATTTTTAAGCCTTAAGATATTCTGAATGATCTTATACTCTTTTTCATTGAAAATCCCCTCATCCGCACCTATACTTGCCAGTGCCGATATCTCTTCCCTGCTGGTATACTTTTCATTTTTGCTTTTTGAAAAAATCTTTGTAATGAGAGCTGAAACCAGAACAAAAGGATATGTAATGAATATTGTCCCCCTCATTAAATACGATGAAATCATAGCTAATCCTCTGCAATAGCGTGCTCCGATTGTTTTGGGAATAATTTCTGAAAATATGAGTATCAGAAGGGTCAGAATAGCAGAAATTATCCCGAAAGATGCCTCGCCGAATACTTTAACAGCCTGGGCACCAACACCTGCCGCTCCAACTGTATGCGCTATAGTATTAAGAGTTAAAATAGCTGATAATGGTTTATCTATTTTTTCTTTTAAGGTTATGAAATGTTTTGCCCACGACTTACCTGAATCCTGCCGGACAATTAAGAATGGTTGTGGAGTAGATAGCAAGACGGCTTCCATTATAGAGCAAAGAAAGGAAACAAAAAGTGCAAGAAATAAATAAACAAAAAGTAGTATCATCTTGTCTTCAAATTTACATCTTTTGATTCTATTAAAATAATTGTAGGTTCGTTGCATGCAACGAACCTACCACTATGATTCAGATTTTTTGTAATTTTATTGAATACAAATAACCTGATCTTACTTGGATAAAATCAGGATCATATCCTTCCTTATTAACCTGGCCTGGATTTCCCTGTTAACAGGACAGACCGGTAACATGTTATATGCCCAGGATGAAAATCCTGACAGAAAGAAATATACAGCATTGCGGCTCGTAAATGAAGCACCCAGAATAAATGGTATTTTGGATGATTCCTGCTGGAAGGAAGGAGTATGGGCCGGCGGTTTCATTCAGGTATCACCCTATGAGGGGAATCCTGCATCACAGGAAACAGAATTTAAGATATTATATGATGACAAATTCATATATACGGCGATCCGGTGTCATGATACCGAACCTGAAAAGATTGAAATAAGAAAGGCGCCGCGTGACGGTTATTCGGGAGATGTAACAGGTATTGCTTTCGATAGTTATTTTGATCACCGTACAGCCTTTGAATTTTCCCTGACGGCTGCCGGAGGGAAAATGGATCTTATTCATCAGAATATAGGCAGATTTGACAGGAACTGGGATGCTGTCTGGGATGGTAAAACAGCACTGGAGGATTCGGCCTGGACTGCTGAAATGAAGATACCTTTAAGCCAGTTAAGATATCCGGATAAGGAAGACCAAATCTGGGGTTTTCATGTGTTCCGCACAATCTACCGTTCGGGGGAAATAAACCATTTCAATTTAATCCCTATGGATGCGCCGTTAATGGTACCCTTATTCGGAGAGTTACACGGAATAAGAGGCCTGAAAAAATCCCGGAGAATTGAATTATTACCTTATACGCTTGGGAAAATACACACTTTCGAAAAAGAAGTGGAAAATCCGTTTGCCGGTTCCGGCAGGAAATTCAACTATGGTGCCGGACTGGATGGTAAAATAGGTCTGTCAACAAATCTAACCCTTGATTTTACCATAAATCCCGATTTTGGTCAGGTGGAAGCAGATCCTTCAGTTATGAATCTGACAGCCTTTGAAGTGTTTTATAATGAGAAAAGACCTTTTTTTCTCGAAGGTACTTCTATTCTGACTTATGATCTGGGTAAGGATAAGGTTTTTTATACACGCAGGATAGGTCAGGCTCCCCGTGGCAAGCCCGAAACAGTTGCAGGTGAGTATACATCCATGCCCGATCAGACAACCATTATTAGTGCCATGAAGGTTACGGGAAAAACAGAGAAAGGACTTTCAATCGGTGTTGTGGAAAGCATAACTGCCAATGAGCTTGCTGAAATATCGGATGGCCAGGATACAAGGGAACAAATAGCAGAACCTTTTACAAATTACCTGGTAACAAGAATTCAGCAGGATTTCCGGCAGGGAAATACAGTAGTCGGTGGGATCTTAACCGCAACGAACCGTCATCTTTCTCAACCTTACCTGGATGGTTTTTGCAGTTCTGCCTATAGCGGTGGATTTGATTTTGAGAATTACTGGAAAAACCGAACTTATTATCTTGATTTGAAAACCATCTATAGCCAAATGCAGGGATCCAATGAATCGATAATAAACCTGCAGATGAATCCGGTTCACTATTATCAGCGTCCTGATGCCGATTATTTACCAATGGATACAACTTCAAATACATTTAAAGGTCATGGAGGTAAAATTGAGGTCGGCCGTGGAGGTAACGGCCGGTTTCGGTTCAGTGAAAATTTTAACTGGCGATCCCCCGGCCTGGAATTGAATAATGTTGGTTATCTTAAAATGGCGGATATCCTTTCACAAAAATCCCGCATGGGATATGATGTTATTGATCCGAATAAATTGTTCCTGACTTATTCAATATATCTTGAGCAGGAAAATGCCTGGAATTTTGGCGGAGAATATCTGTATTCTGCTTTAGGAACAGAATATAAATCCCGTTTTCATAGCTATTGGAATATCAGTACCGGAATTAAACGTACGTCTACAACACTGGATACAAGAATACTGAGAGGCGGTCCCTCATTTAAAGTACCAGGATACTGGGAATTATCATTCGGATTTTCGTCAGATACACGTAAAAAGTTCAGCTTCAATATGAATGTATTGCATCAATCATATGATGACAAATCGTGGTATTTTAACCTTAC
>CAZOZU010000127.1:0-1488 GCA_964584355.1 uncultured Rikenellaceae bacterium | reverse complement strand
TACTCCGGATTCAGGAAAGTTATCTCACCAAGGGCTGATAATATTGACAACCGTTGCTATTCCTACGGACAGGATGAGATATGGTACGACACCAATGAACGCAAATATTATGTGGATGAAAATCCGGATGACCTGGTTGATTACAGCTTTTATAATCCTGATTTTAACTTCATGCAATTCCGCTCAAACTTTGTTATGAGATGGGAATTTAAACCGGGTTCAAATATCTATCTTGTCTGGACTCACAATCGTACCGGATTTGAAAATAATGCAGATGCGGGTATCGGGGAAAGCCTTTCAACTCTTTTTAAAATATACCCTGATAATATTTTCCTTGTGAAGTTCAATTACTGGTTTACATTGTAAATGGTGGTGGATAAAAATTCCGTATCTTGTAAAACAAAGACAGCATTTCATGAAGTACCTGGTCAGTACATTTATCATGATTCTGCTTTTTTATGAGGCAAAATCTCAGGTGTTGATAAATGAAGCATCTAACAGGAACTATACCCAGATATATGATGATGAGGGTGAAACCCACGACTGGTTCGAATTGTACAATGCCGGAGCTTCAGGTATAAGCCTTGAGGGATATGGTATTTCCGATAAGATTGATAAGATCGGAAAATGGATCTTTCCGGATTATATGCTTGATACCGGGCAGTACGTGGTAGTTTTCGCCTCGGGACTCGATATTAAGGATGTTATTCTGATCGACCACTGGGAATCGGCCGTCCTGCCTTCCGATACCTTCAGATACCTTGAACCCGATGCCGCAACACCCGTTAACTGGAATACCCTTGATTACACTGCCGACTCCTGGGGGGAAGGGATAGCGGGTTTTGGCTATGGTGACGGCGACGATAACACCCTTACCAGTTCTTCCATCCCGTCGGTTTATATACGCAGGGAGTTTGAGATAACAGATACCTCAGCTATTGCAGCTGCCGTTTTACATATCGATTACGATGATTCTTTCGCTGCCTACCTGAACGGCGTAGAGATAGCACGAAACAACATCGGGGAAGCACCTGCCTGGAACACTCTGGCAAACGGAAATCACGAAGCTTTGATATACCAGGGGAACGATCCTGAAAAATTTATACTCAATATGTCGCTGGTCCGCGAAGCGTGGAACCAGGGCAATAACCTTCTGGCCATCGAAGTACATAATGTGAACCTGACATCCAGCGACCTCACCCTCATACCCTTCCTGAGCTTTGGGATATGTACAACAGAGACTTACTTTAATCCTGTCCCTCACTGGTTCCCTGAAAATACAGGAACATTCATGCATACGAATTTCAAAATCGACCCCGACGGCGAAACCCTGTACCTTAGTTCACCGGGTGGTTCCATACTGGATTCGCTGGTCATTCCCCGGACACCGATGAATGCCTCTGTGGGCAGAATAACCGACGGGTCTCCTCCCACAGGGATCTTTCCGGATGCTACCCCCGGCGCAAGCAACAATACATCCCAGGCTTT
>CAZOZU010000126.1:0-6226 GCA_964584355.1 uncultured Rikenellaceae bacterium | reverse complement strand
TTTACATTGTATTATGAAAAAAGCAATTATACTAGTTGTACTATTCCCTTCATTACTTTTTGCACAGACTACGAGGGATTCTTTAACATTAGAACTATCAAAGCTTACCGGTGATAGTGCAATAATAGGATTTGCAGTAGCTATCCTGAATCAGGATAGTATGATTTATGCAAACGGATTCGGTTTTTCCGATCTGGAAAACCAAATACCTTATACTATAAATACAGTCCAACCCATAGCTTCAATCTCAAAAACTTTAATCGGAATATCTCTGATGAAGGCCCGGGAAATGAACATGCTTGACCCGGATGATAACATAAATAAATACCTGCCTTTTGAAATTATTAATCCATATTATCCGGATTCTGTAATAACAATAAGACATCTGGCTAATCACAGGTCAAGTATAATGGATACAAAACATTATGAGAAATCTTATGTGTTTGATACACCAATACCCATGCTTCAAAAAGACTGGCCCTTTTTTCCTCTCATAAATATATACTATAAGTTTATTGTCAAACGAATTATTAGAGATTATAATAATAATGAAGAAATACCCTTAACAGATTTTCTAAGAAATATATATGTCCCCGGAGAAAAGTGGTATAGTAAGAAGAGCTTTGGTAAATATCCACCGGGAGCCGAATATTCTTATTCAAATAACGGAGCAGCCATTGCATCTTTGATTATTGAAAAAGTATCCGGTATGAAATACACGGAATTTGTTGAAAGATACATTTTAAAACCACTTGGAATGCAATATTCCGGATGGGATCAAAAGAATTACACTGCACATGAGAAATCAAAATTATATCCTTATTCTTTTTACGTGGAGATACCCGAATATAAACTTATAACAATTGCTGATGGTGGTTTTATTACAAATGTTATTGATTTCTCAAAATATCTGTCAGCAGTTATCAGGGGTTACAATGGAGAAAATAATATTATTAAGTCCACGAGTTATAATGAAATGGTTAAAGAGAAGACCATACATAATCAGGGAATATTCTGGTGTGTTAAAGAATTAGACAACGATAATTATATAGGTCATACCGGAGGTGATCCCGGAGTTAACACCATTGCAGTTTTTGATAAACAAACCAATATGGGGTATATATGTTTTTCAAATACCGATACTTACTCAGGAGAAGAGCTCGATAAGGCATTTCAGTATCTGGTTCAATATTCTAAAAGACTCATAAATAGTAACTCAGGTACTTTCTCAAACGAATGATTTTACATGGGAAGTATATCCATAAAAAGGTTCTGACCCTTCGGATAATACCTCATTAATTTGATTTCATCAGATTAATTTATCACCTTCGTGTTCGTAAATACCTTATCGGGGTAAGATCTTTATATGGAATCGACAGGGGTAAAGAGATCGGTATTCATTCTTAATCCACATGCAGGAATTACTCCTGTCAAACAGATAATTTCCAGGAAATTACAACAGCGGAAGTATGAATTATCCTGCTTCAGATCGCTTAGCATTGATGAATCCGGTTCTCTTATCAAGAAATCATTTGACAGGTATGATGTTTTTGTGGCAGCCGGGGGTGATGGCACCGTGAGAAGCGTAGCATCGCAGCTTGTTGGCAGTGATAAGATACTCGGTGTTCTTCCGATAGGTTCGGGAAACGGCTTTGCGCGGGAATTGGGATTTAAACCAAATATCCGCTCTTTGCTGAAAGACATAAAAAAGGAAGAGAGCCATAATATTGATGTGATCATGCTGAATGATCAGATATGCCTTAATGTTGCAGGTGTTGGACTCGACAGCTTTGTTGCCCATTCCTTCAACAAGCTTAAGACAAGAGGATTCTGGACTTATGTCTGGGCCATCCTGATAAATTTTTTCAAATTCCGTCCCGTGCATCTGGAAATTCAAATTCCAGGAGAAGAAAATATTTCAGAAGATCTGTTCTTAATGACAATAGCAAACACAAGACAGTTCGGGAACAATGCATATATAGCACCTGATGCAAGTCCCAATGACGGCATAATTGATATAGTGCTGGTTAAACCCTTTCCAAAGATCATGCTGCCCGTTTTCGCATGGCGTCTGTTAAGAGGAACACTGAAGAATTCAAAATATATCAGATATATCAAAACGGAGAAGCCTTTCGCAATTGTGACCGGAGAAACAAGGTTTCATATCGACGGTGATCCGGTAGAATTATCGGGGAAAATTACTGTCACTATTAAACATAATATCCTGAAAGTCTTAAAAACAAAACATCATATAGCTCTTCAAATTGGATCCCCATAATGATTATTTTTATGCTAAGAAATCCGCTCCCGACTATGCTTCATACTTCAGCATGTCGGGATTGCTTCACTCCGTTCCGCAAAATCCGCAATAACAATGAGAGATACCGAAAGATTCGCCAGGGAAGCAAAATGGGCTAATGTGTATCATGACTCCATAAGGGATAAACGATGGCTTGATGAGGTGGCAATTTATCCCGGCAGGTGGGCTGTCAATTACTCAATGCTCTATTTGCTGGTAAGAATCCTGCAATTATTCAAACCTGAAAAAATTCTGGAGTTCGGATTGGGAGAATCATCAAAGCTTATCTCTAAATTTATTGAAAATGAGCTACATAATACAAAACACCTGATTCTGGAAGAGAGTAAAGTGTGGACTGAAAATTTTGTTTCGAGGTTTCATCTTTCACAGAATTCAGAGATAATGCATCTTGACCTGGTC
The DNA here is from genome assembly GCA_964584355.1 of uncultured Rikenellaceae bacterium. Taxonomy (GTDB): domain Bacteria; phylum Bacteroidota; class Bacteroidia; order Bacteroidales; family VadinHA17; genus LD21. Next base: position 3,507 of record CAZOZU010000126.1, on the reverse strand, counting down.
AGAAAAAAGATCAGGGGATTCAATTTAAACTGTTACAAGGATATTGAGGAAAAGATAACTGAGACATTCGATCTGTATATCATTGATGGTCCTACAGCACTCAGGCACTATTCAAGATATGATATTTGCTGGCTGGCAGAAAGATTCACTCCTGAGGATGAGTTTATCATTATTATGGATGATTATAACAGGAGAAGTGAGAAAAGGAGTATCCGCGACCTGCTTCGCATATTAAAAAGGAGAAATATCACATTTCACACGTGGGAATATGACGGAAGCAAGTCCCAGTTCCTGATTGCCACAAACAAATATTATTATGCGATAACATTGTAAAACGTTGAAGGAATCTTAGAGAAGCAGTCTTTTTAGCAAAAGTATTAACCGCAAAGGTCACAAAGATTATTCGCAAAGCACGCAATGTGTTATATATCAATGCCTTAACTTTGCGATCTTTGCTTTTTCTTAGCGGACTTTGCGGTTAATATGATTTATGAGACACCTTTTATACCTTCACAATCCGCAGATATCAATTATCTTTTTATTTTATTTTTTTTATTTCAGCGTAAATGTTATCGGGACCATATAATATACATTAACCGGAACACCATTCTGGCGGCCTGGACTAAATCCTCTTAATAAACTAACCACTCTTAATGCCTCTGCATCAATAGACGGATGAACTCCTTTTAATACGACAAAATCCTCTGCATTACCTTCGGTATTAACAATAAACCTAACAATTACTCTCCCTTCTATTCCATGTGCTTTTGCAGAATCAGGATAATGTGTGTTATCAGCAATAAATTGCAACAAATCCACTTCACCTCCCGGATACAGTGGCATCTCTTCAACTACTACAAATGCATCATCTTTTATAATCTCGTCCGGTAATTTAAATTTTACATTGACATAAGAAGAAAAAGGATCCTCTACTTCAGGATTTTTCGGTGGATCCCATTTCGGGGCAGAAATAATAGTCTTGATAACTGCATCTGAAAGTATGGGATCAGGACTACCCATTGGTTTTATTTCACTTATAGATCCATCTGCTTCAATTTTAATGCTTATACTTACTCTGCCCTGAATACCTTTTGCTGATGCTTCTGCCGGGTATTTTGTATTCATAATCACCCATTCAGTAAATGATAAGATGTTACCCCTTTTAAATGTTGGATAATCATCAGGCCCTTCCCTTTTATATGGAACTTTAATTCCCAGTTCTACTGCCTTTTTTCTAGTATATATTTCAATAGCTCCATTTTTACCCGCTTCTCCATATTTATCAGTAGCCTCTTCCTCTGTAAGGTCTTTCACCAAACCAATATCTGAAACACCCAACCTAGATAATACTACAGCTGCCGGTTCATCAATGATTTCACCATCCAAAACAATAAGTCTTTTTAAAGGGCTCCCCTGTTCTGTTTCCATTTTTGAATAATCAGTTTCAACATAATCAGGGTCTTTAAGCATAATAATTCTCATTTCCTTTGTGAAATCAACTTTATGCGATTGCCCTTTATAACCCCTGTAAAAGAATAATAATACTGCATCAGGTTCAACATAACTTAACACAAAATGACCTTTCGAATCTGTTGAGACCTGGCGGGCTATTCCAAGAGATCCTGTTACTGTAATATTTACTCCCTGAAGAGGTTTGCCATCCTCTGTTACTACAATACCTCTGACTTCCTTCTGTACTATCGGTGCAGATTCATAAATAGTAAATATTGCATCTGATCCGTCATCCTGAGAAACATAATTATACTCAGGTGTGGCAAAAGCATAGAATATACCTGCAATTACAGGCAATACTAACAATACCTTGATTTTCCTGTAAGGTGATGTGATTATTTTTTTCATCATGTCGAATCTTTTTTTATTGAGCGAATAATTAAAAGAATTTGACAAACTGATTACCGGTGACCTTAATAGCTGGTTAATCAGCGCTGCCCTGTAACAGACCGGATCTGATGTTCGCTGCAGAGCACCTTCATCGGCCATATATTCATGATTAATCCTGACAAAACCTGTATAGATCCAGGCAAAAGGATTCATCCATTGAAAAATACGAAGTGCCTCGGTAAGGAGAAGATCAAGCCAGTGCTTCTGGTTTATATGAACAAGTTCATGATTTACTATCTCCTTAATTTCATTTTCATCAATTGAAGGATTGATAAAAACATAATTGAAAAATGAAAATGAAGATCTGAATCCTGCAATTCTTACCAGCCGTGCTTTTCCGTTCTCTATTATTGTTGATTTTCGTATTGCCCTGCTTATCAGTAATATATGCCATAAAAGCCGGGAGATTAGTAATACTACTCCGCACAGATAGAGAAACAAAAGTATACTCTGGTAATCAAACGACCTATTCTGTACCGAGGATGATACAGAAGATACATTTGTAGACATTAATCCGGAGCTGTTTATAACCGGTGCCGGCATTTCTACCTGGTAATGAATTGTGAAAAGGGGACAGATCATTGAAACAAGAATACCTGTTAACAGGTATATTCTCTTAAGAAGGAAAAACCGTTCATTCCTTAAAAACAGGAGATAAATGAGTGCAAATCCTGTAAGCCAGATAACCGACCTGAACAGGTAAGTTGCAAAGGATTCCATTACTTTCTTTTTTTATTCTTTTTAAGTTCTTTTCGTGTATCCTCAAGAAGCATATCAAGCTCCTTGATTGTAAGATCTTTCTCCCTGGCAAAGAATGATGCCATGGCAGGGAATGAATTGTCGAAATAATTCTCCATAAGTACGAAAAGCAGGCTTTTAGAGTATTCTCTCTTGGAAACCACGGGATAGTAGATATGTACATTGCTGTATGCCCTGTGAGCAACATATCCCTTTTTTTCGAGTACCCTTACTACTGTCGAAACAGTGTTTCTGGCAGGTTTGGGGTCATCAAATTTATTACGTATATCTTTTACAAGCCCCTCTCCCATGTCCCAGAGTATCTGCATAATTTGTTCTTCTGCTTTTGTTAGTTTCATAGTCATAATATTTTAAGTTAATACAAAGCTACGACTATTTTTCTAGTCGCGCAAATATTTTTAAGGAAAATGACTAATTTTTTAGTCTTAATTAAAATGTACAGATTTTTGCCCCCGGCTCCACCAGCCAGAGTATTAAAAAGCATTAAACCAATCGTGCAGATGAACATAAACTTGTTCCTTTTGTTTATTTAAGGTAACTCATTTTTAAATGACTTGTCATAAATGCTATTGTTAAACAGTTTAATTTCGTACAAGAGATGTTCTTATTTACAAATTTATTTAACCTGGGAGGCAGCAACGGCAAGCCACAAAAAAAATTTGACAGCAGAGACTTTCGCATACCTTTAATAGGCGAACAAGCGCCATCATTTACAACTGAATCAACATTGGGTACCATCAATTTCCCTTACGATTTTGGCAGTAACTGGAAGGTAATTCTCAGTCATCCGATGGATTTCACTCCTGTTTGCTCAACTGAATTAATTGAGCTGGCAAAGCTTCAGGA
>CAZOZU010000125.1:0-6233 GCA_964584355.1 uncultured Rikenellaceae bacterium | reverse complement strand
CCGGAGCCCTTCTTAGTACGATAGGTTACGGGATTCTTGACCAGGCCGTAAATGAGCTTAAACTTACAGATCCCGGCAGGATTCTTGAGCATCTATATTCAAGGATGCACAAGTTTCTAAAACTGGGTGAGGAAAAAACAAGCATAAGAGATGATATGGATATAGCCCTTTGTAACCTTGATGTTCGGAACAACACATTAACATATTCAGGAATTGGTAATCCGCTGTATTATCTTAATAAAGGCAACCTTGATGAGTATCGGCCCGGGAACTATCGAAAAAATTATGATGAAAAAGATGAACATGAGTATCTGTGCGACAGGATATCCGTTAACATTGGAGATACAATATATTTATTATCAGATGGTTATGCCGATCAATTCGGAGGCAGTAATCATAAAAAATATCAATCCGGCAGGCTAAAGAGTTTTCTGCTCAAAATACAGGATCTCCCAATGCCGGAACAGGGTGACAGGTTATATGAAGAGATTGAAAGATGGCGTGAGATAAATAATGAGGAACAAACAGATGATATTCTGGTTATAGGAATAAGGATCTGATTCTGAATTACAGATAAACCTGGTCATACAATGAAAGAAGTTCAACATTCTCAATGATTCTATTCTTGTAATACTCATGTTTCAGATTTATTCTCTCCCTGTAGCTCTCGAGAAGTCCTGATTCATTCATATATTCTCCCGATTCAAAATATTTTGACAATTCTGTCATAGTATCCAGCAGGAATATGTTGCTTTCAGATATTATTTTAATGAATTTTTGCTTCAGGTTAAGAAAATAAGAGTTTTTACCAGCATAATACAGCAAGACAGCAATGTAATTTCTAACCCATCTAAGAACATTAGTCAATCCATAAGGGGATTTCTGCCATTCATCCAGACAGTTATCAATAAAATCATAATATTCATTCATTGAATCATCCAGGAAATCATAATCAGCTATGTTATCCACAATCTTCAATCTACCTGCTTTCATAAGTTCTTTCTCTAGTTTTGTCTCATATGCTGGCATCATTTTATCGAAAGTAACCGGTGTATAACCATCACAGCATAATAGTTTCAAGAATTCCAGATTTTTCATTAACGAATCGTATGTCGTTTTAGGCTGAAAAAGTAAGAACCCGAAATCAAATCCTATTCCCAGTTTCTTGAGTATTTTTATTCCTTTCAGATTTTCTGCTACAGTAGTACATTTGTTCATCCTTTTGAGGCCTTTATCAGTACCATCCTCTATACCGATAAAAACAAGGTACAAACCATTTCTTTTCATCAAAGAAAATACTCTTTCATTGACCTCATCGGGGCGACAATTTATTTTCCACATAATTTTATTATTCAATTCATTGGCCTCAAGCTCTTTACAAAATTCAATAATCCAGTCTGAGTTGTTTTTAGTTTTTACAGGGAAGTCATCATCCTGAAAAAGGAATATCCGGCAATCTTTATTCACAAATAACATTTTCATTTCATCCACAACCTTTTCTGGTTTTCTTATTCTTTTTAATGATCCGGGAGGAGAACTGTAAAATTTTCTTGTATTACAAAATGAACAATTATGAACACAACCTCTGCCTGCTATTATAGTGGCAAATTTTTTATCAAAAGCATATTTCCTCAGCGGTGAACGTACAGGAAAAGGAAATTTATCAAGATCCCTTTCAAAAGATCTTAGCTTGTTTGAAATAACTGACCCGTTTTGCAGGTACGCCAGTCCTTTTGTTTTTCTCCAATCTGTTCCTTTTGAAATACTTTTAACAAGCTCAAGCATAGTATTTTCCCCTTCAAATTTTACAATTGAATCAAGCTGTGGTATTAAATCAAACAGTTCTTTAAATTTCAGGCTTGCATAATGCCCTCCGGCAGTAAGGTGACAGTTGACTCCCTTTCTCCTCAGGTAGTATATGAGGTTTTTAAACCTTAAAATATGATCATCAAAAATAACTGAAAACCCTACTATTTGAGGATTGAGTGTGGCTAGTGCCCTGTAAATATCAGCATTCGATTGAGCCAGATTCAATAATTTTGTTCTGAATCCTGCCGCTCTTAACATGGCTTCCAAATAACCTATCCCAAGGTTATCATAAGCCTTGAAGCCAATAAAAACAACCGGGCTTTCTACCATGGAATGATGATTAAAACAGACAGGTCTGATATATTACATTGAACAAAATTATTTATAGGTAACGATTTTATTAATTTATTTATTGAAACTTGATTTTTGTAGATCATTTTTTTGATCCTACTGGCCTCCTTGGAGGTTGTGCACATTTAGCAAGATCTTTGGCTAATTGTTCGGCAGCTCTTGCACAAGCTAAATGATATTTTGTTAGTGCTTTTGCAAAACATGAAATTGTATCATGTTGACCTTTAAGTGAACTCATAAGAGTGAGATACTTGGGATCCATTTGAAATTTAGGCATACATTTTACATTTTAAGGTTAAACAACTTTTTCAGACCTGTCTGTTGTATTTATTAGTTTATTCTTTTGAATATTTTGTTTCTAATTGAATAAATTCCGGTTGCATCAGTAATGGCTCCCAGACCGGATTGAGTTTTATTAGTTTTAAAGAAAAAGAGGATGGTGTATTTAAAAGGTATTCAATTGAGCTGACGGCTTGATCATATTCGCCGATCATAGTATATATCTTTGAAAGATTGATAATTATCTGACTCTCAAAATTAATATCATTCTTCATGAGGTTATGTGTAATATCAGCTTCTTCAATTGCTTTTACTTTGTCCCCCTTCCCTGCATAAGCGACACCTGCTGTACTGTGAATTAATGGATTATTTGAATCAATGACAAGATCATAATTGAAACTGACAAGTGCAGAATCAAAATATGTCATGGCACTTTTTTCATTATTTAAATACTTGTTAATTATTGCCATATACAAGAATTTCTTACCCTTGATTTCAAAATCTGAAGAATCTGCTTTTTCAGTGTCATTTAAAGCCTCAACAAAATTCCTCTTATAAATATTAAGAAGTATTCTCCACTCTAAGAAATTATTACCGGTTCTTTCAATTACAGTGTCTACTAGAGCTAGTGCTTCATCAGGATTTCCGTTTTTGAGAATTATTGTTTCGATTAAGTTGCTATATGAAGCAGGCCACGATGGCATTATTTCTATTGCTTTTTGATGAAATATTATGGCAGAATCATAATCTTTAAGATAATTATAGGAAAGGCCAATATTTGTAAGGTAAAGTGCTTCCTGGGGATTCAGTTTTATCACTTTTCTCAGCAGTTCCTGTGATTTCGACCACTCTCCCATTTTCCGGTATACTATGGACATATAGAACATTGGTCTATAGTCTTGCGGATTCTTTTCTGCAGCTATATTGAAATGTTCAATTGCCTTTTCAAGATCTTCTATGCAGTAATAATAGTAAAACCCCAGTGCATTTTGTGCTTCAGGAAGGTCGCTGTTAATTTCCAAAGCTTTGTTAATATCCTCCAGGCACTTATCAATATGAGTATTGTCAAGTTCGCCTGTGTAGTATCCCCATGAACGTGCAATTGCTCTATTTGCATATGCCTTGGCAAAAAGGGAATCACCTTCAATAGCTTTATCATAAGTTTCAATTGCTGAAAGAAAACTGGTTGATTGCATTAACCTGTTGCCCATACTGAAAGATGACCATGCATCATATGAAATAACATTTGCAAATGTATAGTTTAGATTTGCTTCAGCATTTTTTGTTGGTTCAGTTTCAATTAATTTTATTTCTTCTGTAGTAAGACTTGTTTTTAAATTACTTGCAACAACCTGTATAATACTATAAACAGTCTGTGAGAGCCGGTCCTTATCCCATATATATTCTCCTGACCATAATTGTCTGTTGACTTTAATTGAAACCAATTCGATCCATAAGACTATATCATCAACCTCTCTTCTGATATTGCCAACAATCACATAGTTTACATCCAATTCTTTGCTGATTGTGTTCAGCGATTTTTTAGTATCCCTATATTGAAGTACTGAGATCCTGGGTCTAACAGTCAACCTTTTTACTTCCCCCAGTTTATCATGTATAGCTTCCGTAAATATATCTCCATAGTTTTTCAGCGCAGTATCATTATATGGATAACCCAGTGGAATGATAGCGAGTGTTTTTGAAGTAGTTCTTTCAATTAATACTCTGTATAAAACAAAAACACATGATAGACATAGGATAATGGTTAATAGAATTATAAGTATTTTTATTTGTTTACCATGTAACCGGAGAAATTCTATTTTTTTATTTTCTTTTTTACTTACCTGCCATGATTCCGTTAATATTGTTTCATCTGGTTCTAACAGATTATTTTTAGCTATTAATCCTGTAACAATTTCTCTTATAGCATTTGCAGTTTTATTAATCTGGTTACGGTATTTTGTTTTTCCCAGGTTTATATCTTCATCATCTTCAGTTGTTAGTGGTCTGTTTACGCCTGGTTCCGTATAGACAAAGTCGATACTCCTGATAGTGCCTCCAAGTACTGACTCGCACATCATTATATCTTCCGGATCGAGATCGTGGATCCTCACAGGCAGTATTCTGCTTGCTACATTGCCGCCCGGCAGTTTAACCTTAAGTCCAAATTTATCACTGGCAGCATGATCAATAAATGCCTTAAACTCATGTTCCCATGCAAATGATTTTGGATCACAGTATGTTCGTGATATTATAGGAATGAAAATAAGACACTGAAGTTTTTCTTTAAGGGAAGCATCTACATCATGAGTATCCAGTAAACCGTCATGTGGATTGATATCAAAATAAACGCTTATTTCCTCCTTGAAAGCAGTTTCAAGTTCCTTCTTAAGGTTATCAACAAATTCTGATACCCATCCATCATATCTATTATCTTTCTGGCGATAACTTATAAATATATCATATTCATAACCGGGGACCAGGCTTGCCATCTTGCCAGTATATTTTGATAAAATTACTAAAGTAAAGGATACAAGTCAAATAAATTATCACTTTATACCATAGTGATTTATCCTGATTAATAATAATTTAATAAATTTGGTATATAAAATATGAAAATAAAGAATCTTATACTGATTTGGCTGGCACTTTCTCTTATCTCACCTGCCCGGGGAGAAGATGAGAATAGTGTATTACGGAAACAGGAATCTGACTCATTAAATACGAGTTTCAGACTTTTTCAGGATGAGGAACTTCTTGAAATTACTCTGCGGTTTGATCTCTCAACCTATTTCAGAACAAAACCAAAAAAGGATTACCTGAAAGCCAACATGACTATACATCTGAGTGACACTGATTCAATAAATAAAGATATTAGATTGCGTAGCCGGGGAATATTCCGCCATCAAGAGTGCAAATATCCACCTATACAACTGAATTTTAAAAAAGTTGATTTCGGGTACAGTGACCTGGACAGCATAACCAAGATAAAGATGGTCACTGAGTGTTCTTCCGGATCTGAGAACAGAGGTTATCTTCTCAGGGAGTACCTGATCTATAAAATGTTTAACGTTCTCACCGATACCAGTTTCAGGGTGAGATTACTTACCGTAAACTATATAGATTCAGAAAATAAAAGGAGATCCTTGAAACAATATAGCTTTGTAATAGAGCCCCTTGAAATGTTAACAGCAAGGACAAATTCAACCGAAGTTAAATCACCTGCACTTAACCAGAAACATATTGTCCCTTATATAATGGACAGGCTTGCCATATTTAACTATATGATAGGAAATTATGACTGGTCAATACCCGGCCAGCATAATGTAAAAGTAATAAAGCCTATGATTTTAGATCCTACAGGACTGGGCATAGCTATTCCATATGATTTTGACTGGACTGGTCTGGTAAATGCATCATATGCGATCCCTCACGAAGATGTTGGAACAGCATCTGTTCGTGAACGAATTTACACAGGTATATGTCGCAGCAGGGAAGTCTTTGAAAAAGACCTGGAGATATTTGCAGAAAAGAAAGATGAATTTTATAAAAAAATAAATGAATTTCTCTATCTTAACACAAAAGAAAAAAGAGACATAATCAGATATCTTGATCAATTTTATAACCGGTTATCGGGAAAATCGATGTTGACTGATATTTTCCTGAATAGCTGTAAGAATTTTTAACTCCAAATACTTTAAAACATGTCAGACAACTTCTTTAATTTGAACAATCCGGATTTTCTTGGAATTCTTACAAGACTCGTAATCCATATATTCTTTCTCATTATCCTG
>CAZOZU010000124.1:1807-6257 GCA_964584355.1 uncultured Rikenellaceae bacterium | reverse complement strand
CTCTTTCATAAAAATCTGCAACTTCGGCAGCCGCCTCCCATTCAAAAAGATGTTCAGTGAGTTTCAGCATATTGTAAACATTACACGTCTCGGTTGTTCCTTCTCCAAGCCTGTTTCTGAGCTTATCGGGAGGGCCGAAATATTCATCATTACCGTTTCCTCCGGTAACATAGGAGTGGTGTTGTGTTACTGTTTGCCAGAAGAATTCTGCTGCTTCCCTATCGGAAGTATCGCCTGTAAGTTCATAAAGCCTGGCCAGTGAAATCAATTTAGGGATATTGGTATTCGCGTGTTTGCCGGGGAGGACATCTTCTTCATTTTTCAAAGGGTCGAGAATATCTTCATGATAGAAGATCCGGGCTATTTTCAGATATTCTTCATTATTTGTATCGGCGTACAGATCGGCAAATGTCTCACTTATCCCTCCATGTTCACAATGAAGCATAAGCTGAACCTGTTCATCATTGAGAGGGGTTACGATAGTTCCAATCCATTCGGTAAATTGTTTTTCAACCTCAAGGGCTATTTTATTTCCACACAGACGGTACGCATCTCTTAATCCTGCCATTACTTTATGCATGGTATAGAAAGGAGCCCAAATACCATTAAGATCAAAACCTGCTGAACGTATATTACCTTTAGTCACCTCTTCCCCGAATACTTTTTTACCATCAGGCATTGCACCGATATAGCCGTCACCATCTTTATCCTGGAGAAACTTAAGTTCATCGACAATATAGTTTACCCTGTCGAGAAAATGTGTATCTCCTGTACTCCGGTACATCATCGAGCATGCGCTGAGGTAATGACCCAGACTATGTCCTGCCAGGGATTCGTTCTCCCAGCCCATATAATGATCAGCCTTTGGTTTCAACCCTGCTTCAGAATAAAACCTGGCAAGCAGCCTGTCTGGTTCATATCCGAGCAGAATTACCTTATTGAGTTCTGTTGCATGGAGGAAGGGTCCGTCAAGAAGCCTTACATCGTAGAGACTAAATGGTAATGCCCTGAATGGAATAATCTCCGGTCCATCTGAATAAATACGGCTTTCTTCAGGGGAAGAACATCCTCCAATGAGGATAACAGTCAGGATAGTTATTAACGAAAACATCAAAAGTTTTTGCATGGTGTGGGAATTAACAACAATAAATGTAAAATTAAGATTTAATCAGTCTATAAAGGCACCATTCTTCTTTTTCTTCCTTCAAAGACAGCCATTTCAGTAAAACCGGCATTTCTTAATAGTCCATATGCCTCATCGAAATATTGACCTACACGTGAAGGCATATGTGCATCGGAATTCACACATACCGCAACATTTTCTTCCCTGAAAACATACAGAAAACGAGGATCGGGATAAAAATCACCAACAGCTTTATTCTTTCCATTTGTATTAAGCTCAAAAACAACATCATATTTATTCATTGTCTTTGCAAGTTCCCTGTAAAGAGGTTCAGGATTAAGATGAGGTTCATGTCCGAATATCCTTATAAGGTCGCAATGACCTATAATGTCAAAGAGGCCCGATGAAGCAGCTGCAATAACAAATCTGATGTATGATTCAAACAGTTTATCGATATTCTTACCATCATAGAATTCGGGTCCCAGATCAACGGTCTTATTTCCCATATAATGAACAGAACCTATACGGTAATCAAGATCAAAACGACTGAGAAATCCGTCAAGTTCCTTTTCTTTACCCGGGAAAAAATCTATTTCGAGACCTGTCCTGATAGATATATCCTTTACTTTTTTATTCAGATTTCCGATATGGATTATATAGTCAGGTATTTTTTCAGGGTGCATAACCCAGTCCTGGTTTTCCCTGAACAATGAAAGATGTTCAGAAAAACCGATCTCCGACAATCCGGCTGATATTGCCGAGGCGATATAATCTTCAGGAGCTGCCTTGCCGTCACTGTACTTTGTATGTATATGATAATCTGTCTTGTAAAGCATAGGTGAGTATTTATTTCCCCCGGGAAATTCTATTATAAAGAAGGTCTAATTTTGGGAATTAAACAAATCAGGAGACTTTAATAGTGATAACAGATAATATTTTTCTATTTTTACCTGGTTCATAGTGCTACCGGTAAAATTATTTGGAAACGTCAAAAAGCAGATATTATGGAAAACAAAAAAAATAGTGTCAGAGACATTCCGCGCAGAAGATTTCTTGAGCTCAGCATGAAGGGAGGATTATTGATAGCAGCAACACCTGCCCTTATGTCTCAGCTGGTATCCTGTAAGAATGGAGCTGCTAGTTCTTCAGCACTCGGAATGGACAAAGAGATACTGGACCGGGTTATTGCGAAAGCACTGGAAAAAGGAGGAGACTTTTCGGATGTTTATCTTGAAAACCGGATATCCCGCCAGATTGTCATGGAGGAATCAAAATTCAAGAGTGGATTATACGGGATAAGCCAGGGTGCAGGTGTAAGAGTTATAGCAGGGAACAAAACAGGCTATGCATATACTGATGAGATAACCGAAGAGAAGCTTATCAGGGCAGCTGAGGTAGCCTCATATGTTGCTCAAAGCGGAACCCCTGTATCCCCGGTTAATATTTCTGAAGCAACAAGACCATCATTTATTACTGTGGAACAACCACTTGCGGAAATAGCTGATGAAAAACGGATAGAAGTAATAAAAAGAGCCAACCAGGCTGCAAGAGATTATGATCCACGGATAAAAATGGCATTCATTACTTATAATGATGAGATAAGGAGCAGGGTAATTACCAATAGCGAAGGTATTTACCTTAAGGACGAACTGCCACTGCTCTTTTTTATTGTCCAGGTTATGAGTGATGATGGTAACGCAAGGCATATGGCCCGTGAACGGTTGAGCAAACATTCGGGATTCGAAATGTTCGACCTGGTAACACCGGAGACTGTTGCAGAAAGGGCAGCCCGTGAAGCTATAGCAATGCTCGATGCCGAAGAAGCTCCGGCAGGAATGATGGATGTGGTAATGCAGAACGGATGGGGAGGAGTACTGGTACATGAGGCAGTAGGACATCCTCTTGAAGCTGATAATATTGCCAAGGAAATAGGTGCATTTACCGGAAAACTGGGACAGAAAGTTGCAGCCGACTGTTTCACGATGGTTGATGACGGGACATTACCAAACTTCAGAGGCACAATAAATTTTGATGATGAAGGTACCGAAGCTAAACGCAATGTGCTGATAGAGAACGGTGTACTTAAAGGATTCATGACCGACATACTGAGTGCCAAACAATTATCAATGCCGAGAACCGGTAACGGCCGGCGCGAGTCATTCAGATATATACCCATACCCAGGATGACAAATACTTTTATTGAACAGGGCAAAGATAATCCTGCCGATATACTGGCTTCAACAAAGAAGGGTATTTATGTCCAGAGCCTGAGTGGCGGAAGCGTCAACCCGATAACAGGTGTATTTAATTTTACTTGCAGGGAAGCATATATGATAGAAAACGGTAAAAAGACCTTTCCCATCAAGGGAGCAACACTGATAGGATCCTGCATGGATGTCATTTCAAATATTGATGCCGTAGGTGATGATCTTGATTTCGGCCCAGGAATTTGCGGTAAGGGCCAGATAGCTGAGGTATCCGCAGGACAACCGACTGTAAGGATAAGAGGTATAAATGTAGGTGGCAGTAAAGCATAATTAAAAAGTATACAGACATAATCATGAAAAATATAGACTTAACAGAAAAACTGGTTAAAAAGTGTATGAACCTCGGTGCCGATGCAGCAGAGGTATTTCTTGAATCGAACAGAAACCTTTCGATAAATGTACTTAATTCGGAAATTGAAACCATTGAGGAGGCTTCATCACAGGGAGTCGGTTTCAGGGTTTTTGTTGACGGGAAAATGGGTTTCAGCCATTGCAACGATTTCAACAACAAATCGCTCGAAAATACAATATCAAAAGCCATAGAATTTGCCAGGTTATCCACGCCCGATGAAAATAATGTCCTCACCGATGATAAAGGTTTTACCCCGGTTGAAGATCTTTTTGATCCCGGGATTTCAGCCGAGCCTATGGATAAGAAAATAAAAATGGCACTTGAACTTGAAGAGCTTACCATGAAAGATCCGAGAATAACAAAAAGTTCTGGGGCCGGTTATGGAGAAGGTGAGTCAGAAATATTTATTGGAAACTCCAATGGGTTGTTAAAAACCTATAAATCATCGGGTTGCTACCTGGGTGTTTATGTCGTTGCAGAGAAGGGCAATCAGAAAAATACTGGTGGAGAATATTGTTCGAGGGTTTTCTTTTCAGACCTTGTACCACTTGAAGAGATAGCAGCTGTTGCTTCAAAAAAAGCAATTGAGCTTCTGGATCCTGTTATGATTAAAACACAAAAGGCAGCAGTTATTTTTGATCCCGATGTTGCCACCTCTCTTCTTGGAGGAGTAATATCTGCTATTGACGGAGAACGTGTATTACAGGG
>CAZOZU010000124.1:0-1707 GCA_964584355.1 uncultured Rikenellaceae bacterium | reverse complement strand
TATTGGTACTCATAATGTGTATGTTTCAACCGGAAAACATACACGGAATGAAATAATTGCAGCTACAAAAAGAGGATTGCTGTTGCTGAATGTTACCGGTTACGGGATAGATTCGGTAAGTGGAAATTTCAGTGGTGGTGCGAGCGGACTATGGATTGAAAACGGGGAGTTGGTTCATCCTGTCAAGGGTGTTACAATAGCCGGACATGCTTTTGACATCCTTAATTCCATCGATATGATGGGAACCGATCTGGATTTGAACAGGACAAACACTGCACCTACATTCAGGATTGCCGAAATGCAAATAGGTGGAAGATAGCATGATAATACCGCAATGTGTATATTACGGATCCTTAATAGTATAAGGGCGTTAAACAATAGAATTACTTAGTTACATAGTAGTGAAGTATAATAAGCTTAAAATTCAGAATCATAAGATTGCTTATTGTGAAAGCAAAACACTTGGTCCCCCTGTTCTTTTTGTTCATGGCAATTCACTATCAGCTGAGAGTTACCGTTATCAATTAGAAAGCGATCTCGGAAGGAATTACAGGCTTATTGCCTTTGATCTTCCCGGGCATGGAGAATCTGAAAAAGCAAAAGATCCTCAGGAAATTTACAGGATGGAAGGCTTTATCGGGTTTATGCTTGAACTGATAAGTACCCTGAAGATTGAAAATGCCGTTTTTATCGGCCATTCCATGGGGGGGCATATGCTTATCGATGCAATGGACAGGCTTCCCGGTGCTTCAGGTTTTGTGATTTTTGGAGCCCCTCCTGTTCAGAAACCGGATCATCCCATGGAGAGGTCATATTTCCCGAATCCTGCCTTTGCGCTGGCTTTTAAAGGAATGCTGACACCGAAAGAGCTACAGACATTATCTTCAGCTTATGTTGCAGAAGGATCCAAAGTACCTGAATTGATAAAAACCTCACTGCAGAAGGTTGACACACTTATGCGAGGTACTTTCGGAGCAAATACAGGAGTAACAAATTTTCCCGATGAGGCAGGCATTATAAGGAACATGAAAAAACCGTTTGCAGTTTTTCACGGGGAAGCCGATCAGATGATTCGCGCAACATATTTCGATGAACTGGAGATGCCGACCCTATGGAGAAATGAGGTACAGATAATAATGAAGGCAGGACATTGCCCGCAAATAGAGAATCCTGGAGAATTCAATGTTCTGCTGGGAGAATTCCTCAGTAAAATCTATAATTAAAATAACCCGCATTCAGCCGAAAACCTTACCAGTGCTGCGGTATTATTCAGATCAAGTTTGAAAAGGAGTGATTTACGATGTGAATCAACAGTATGGACACTGATGTTCAATCCGGATGATATTTCTTTATTGGTTAATCCTTTAGATATCAGTTTCAACACCTGCTTTTCCCTTTTTGTCAGGGTTTCTATCAATGCCTGATTTTTCAGTTTAAGGTTTTCGTAGAGAAGGTCACGGAGATTCTTATCGATATTTATACGTTTGGTAAGGTCAAATCCGACACAAAGTGTTTGTTTGGGAGAACCGTCAGGGTTCCATTTAATTGTATGTCCGATACAATATAACCAAACCCAGTTACCGTCCTTAGTTTGTCTTTTATAAACGCCCGAATAATCTCCTTTTTGTCCCGACGTAAAAAATTTCCAGCTGTCGGATACAAGGTTCAGGTGTTCCGGATTATAAGTATCCTTGAAATGCTGAATGG
>CAZOZU010000123.1:0-6267 GCA_964584355.1 uncultured Rikenellaceae bacterium | reverse complement strand
CCGGAAGAAAATTGCTTCGTGGGATTTGATGCCTTCGAGAAAGTTATTGATTCAGGAGTGGATATTATAATCCTTGCAACACCCCCATTCTTCAGACCTGAACACCTGGCAGCAGCAGTTGCTGCCCGTAAAAATATCTTTACGGAAAAACCTGTTTGTGTCGATCCTGTGGGTGCAAGATCAGTTATGGCAACTGCTCTGAAAGCAAAAGAGCTTGACCTGACAATTGTAACAGGAACACAACGCCGTCATCAACGTAATTATAGTGCTACATGGCAGCAGGTTGCCGGTGGTGCTATTGGCGATATTGTTGGTGCAAATGCCTACTGGAACCAGTCGAAACTATGGCACCGTGATGCAAATAAAGATTGGACAGAGATGGAATGGATGATACGCGACTGGGTGAACTGGATATGGCTGTCAGGCGACCACATTGTTGAACAGCATGTCCATAATCTCGATGTAATAAACTGGTTTACAGGATCACACCCTGTTTCAGCCGTTGGTATGGGATCACGCCAGAGGAGAGTTACCGGTGACCAGTTCGATAATTTCTCTGTCGATTTTGTTTTTGAGAACGGAATGCATCTACATAGCATGTGCCGCCAGATAAACGGCTGTGCCAATAATGTATCAGAGAGAATACAGGGGACAAAGGGATTTACAAACTGCTATGATACAGTTTCTGATATGGATGGTAATGAGATCTGGAAATATGAGTATCCTCTTGATGAAGAGGGCAAACCCTCACCAGGGGATATGATGGATCCCTATGTCCAGGAGCATATCGATATGGTGAATTCCATTCGTACTGCAAAACCATTTAACGAACTCGAAAATACCGCAGTCTCAACACTAACGGCTATAATGGGCCGTATTTCGGCTTACACCGGGAAAGAAATTACCTGGGATGAAATGATGAACTCTGATTTGAAACTGGGACCACAAGTATTTGATTTTGGTCCTGTTGATATTCCGAAAGAGGTACCTGTCCCTGGAGAACCATATATGCCCCAGGCTTAAGAGTAACTATTATTAAATGAGTATATTATGAACAACTCACGGAGGGAATTCATAAAAAAAGCAACCGCAACAGGGGCAGCTATAGTTGCTGCTCCTTCATTGTTCGGTACCGAAGCAGCTAAAAAACGGCAAAAAGTACAGGATGCTTCTGCTCCTTTTAAGCTGAAATATGGCCCGAGCATTGGTATGTTCAGGGAACATGCCGGAAGTGATCCCATAGATCATATCAAATTTTGCCACGACATGGGCTTCAGGGCAATGTTTGATAACGGACTTATGGGGCGCCCGGTTGAAGAGCAGGAGAAAATTGCAAATGAGATAAACCGGCTTGGAATGGAACTGGGTCCCTTTGTGATCTATGCCGATTTCTCCGTTACATCTTTTGTTCTCAATAAGCCTGAAACACGTGAAATGCTGATTGGCAAAACCAAAGAGGGTGTGGAGTGTGCAAAGAGAACAGGTGTTAAGTGGGGTTTGATGGTCCCGGGAAGATATGATGAAAGACTTCATCTGGACATCCAGACTGCGAACGTAATAGATAATCTAAGATATTGCTGCGATATCGCTGATGAAGCAGGTATGATAATAGTCCTTGAACCATTGAATACCCTCAGGGATCATCCTGGTATGTTCCTGACCAGGGTACCACAGGCATATTCGATATGCCGTGCTGTTAACCGGCCGTCATGTAAAATTGTTGACGATCTGTATCACCAACAGATTACTGAAGGTAATTTGATCCCGAATATTGAAGCAGCCTGGAGCGAGATTGCAGCTTTCCATCTTGGTGACAATCCCGGGCGTAATGAGCCTACAACAGGCGAAATAAACTATAAGAATATATTCAAATATATCTATAGTAAGAAATACGATGGTGTTCTCTGTATGGAGCATGGCATAAGCCAGAGAGGTACAAAGGAAGGCGAGGCTCGTGTTATTCAGGCATACCGCGAATGCGACAGCTTTGAAGTATAAGGATATATTAAAGGGGCTGGGAGATTAGCCTCTTTTTTATTGATGGACTTTATAAGGCTGTTAATCTGTAAGTCCCCTTTAGGCCCTAGGGGCAATATGAAAGAAAAGGAGGCTTTTGAGACACTTTTTTCTTTAAAGTAAAATAAAAGATCAATCATATATAAATGGTATGAAATTTATTTATTTACTTATATTATCTATGGGGATTTTAGCTACAGGTTGTAAGGAAAATACACTTCTTTTTGCCGGGGGATACTCTGAAGATGTTGCTGAAAATCTTTTGGTTTTTGATTTAAACCAGGTAAATGGAACCATCAAAAATGTTTCCGGAATAAATGCCGGACCTAATCCGTCATACTTCTGTTTTTCAGATAGATATGATTTAATCTATACACTCAATGAGGTGATGGATTTTAGAGGAGAACCCGGTGGTGCTGTTACAACTTTAAAATATATTAAGGGAAAAAAACAGATTGAAAAATTGAATGAGTTGCTGGTCCCATACGGAGGACCCTGTTACATTTCAGTATCTGCAGACGGAGCTTTTTTATTAATGGCAAATTATTCAAGTGGCTCTGTTGCAATTGTAAAACTTGATGAATCGGGTATACCGGTAAGTGTAACCGATACCATATTATATGAAGTGAAAGAACCGGATGTCTCACACCCACATATGATTATTCAGGATCCGGCAGGAATATATACTTATGTTACCGACCTCGGACTAGACAGGATAATTATCTATGATCTTGATAAAAACAGCGGGAAATTAAACAAGATAGAAAATGGTGTAATATATTTACCAGAAGGTTCAGGCCCACGGCATTTTGTATTCAATAAAAGCGGATCTAAAATGTACCTGATAAATGAATTAGGGTCTGCCATCATGGTATTTAATGTTGATGAAAATGGAGGTCTTCAATTTGTCCAGACATTACCATCTACCGGTGCTGATTTTACAGGTAAGAATTATTGTGCAGATATTCATATCAGTAGTGATAACAAATTTCTTTATGGTTCTAACAGGGGTGAAAATACAATTGTTATATTTAAAGTGGTGGAGGATGGTTTGTTGAATTTTGCCGGGAATATTTCATGTGGAGGCGATTGGCCCAGGAATTTTGTAATTGACCCTTCAGGTAAATACCTTCTGGTTGGAAATCAAAGGTCAGATGAAATTTCAATATTCAAGATTGATAATAAGACAGGTATTCCAGAAGGTCTGGTAAATAAAATATCATTTAAATCACCGGCATGCCTCAAATTCAGGGATTGATTTAAACAAGCAGATTATTAAATATGATGATGATTGATGAATAAGAAATATCTTTTACATAGTGTCCTGATTATACTGTTGGTTTCAATACTGTTATCAGGATTCGGTAAAGATAAACGTGACCATTATAAGAACTATGTGGTGCTGATTTCAGTGGATGCCTTCAGGTGGGATTATCCTGATATTTATAATACTCCCAATCTTGATGAGCTTGCCAGGGATGGTGTTAAAGCCGACAGACTTATTCCTTCATTCCCAACTTTGACTTTCCCAAACCATTATACCATTGCAACAGGCCTCTATCCTGATAATCATGGATTGGTGAATAATAATTTTCCTGCTCCCGATCTTGGCCTTTATTACAGGATGGGCGACAATAATGCAGTTATGAATCCGGCATTTTATGGTGGAGAACCGATATGGGTAACAGCTGAAACCCAGGAAATATTATCGGCAACATTTTTCTGGGTGGGCTCCGAGGCTCCTGTCAAAGGTAAACATGCAACATACTGGAAAGTGTATGATGAGAGTATAACTTATGAAGCGAGGATTGATACTGTAGTAAAATGGCTCTCTTACAGTCCGGAGAAAAGGCCGGGCTTTATCACACTTTATTTTGATGAACCGGATGCTACAGGCCATGATTTCGGACCGGTTTCACCACAAACAAAAGAAGTTGTTGAAAGACTTGACAGCCTCATAGGAGTCTTACGACTTAAATTATCAGATCTGCCCCATGCAAAGAGGATCAATATTGTTGTTCTTTCTGACCATGGTATGTCGCCTGTATCACCTGAAAGGTATGTTAATCTGAAGAATATTGTCCCCGAAAAACTTATTGCTTCAATATTTGGAAGTAATCCGGTTTATAGTATTAATCCTGCAGAAGGAAAAAAAGACAGTGTTCTTTATTATCTGAGAAAGGCAGAAGGTATTAAAGCCTATGAAAAATCTGAATTGCCCGCACGTCTGCATTATGGATCAAATCCGCGTATACAGGACATCGTTGTTATTGCAGACAGCTCATGGAGCATCGGAACACGCAGGAATGCATCTCGCAACAAAGGGGCACACGGGTATGATAATGCCAACACCGATATGCATGCAATTTTTTATGCAGCAGGGCCGGCTTTCAAAAAAAGTTACTCCTTCAACCAGCTCAATAATGTGGATATTTATAATCTGATCTGTAAGATATTAAAAATCACTCCAGCTAAAAATGACGGAGACATAAACAATATCAAACATTTATTAAAATAATTCTTTGTGTCCCTTAGTGTTGAAATTAGATTGTGGTTAAGTTTTTTCTAACTGATTTAATTGAATTTTCATTAAAATGTTGTAACATTAATACACAAAATTTAGAATCTAATTTAAATGAATAGAAACGACTTAATCACTGATTTACAGCACAATAAAGAAAATATTTGGGATATAGTAGTAATAGGTGGCGGAGCTACCGGACTGGGCATTGCACTCGATGCGGTAACAAGAGGTTACAAAACTCTTCTTTTAGAGCAATCAGACTTTACGAAAAGTACATCTTCGAAAAGTACTAAGCTGGTTCACGGAGGGGTAAGGTACCTGGCACAGGGTGATATTCTTCTTGTAAAAGAGGCACTTCATGAAAGAGGGATAATGTTAAAAAACGCACCTCACCTGACAGCAAACCAGGAGTTTGTTATTCCCGTTTATACTGTATGGGATGTCATCCTGTACTTTGTTGGTTTGAAGTTTTATGATCTTCTTGCAGGAAGATTAAGCCTTGGCAGATCATATTTTATAAACCGTGAAGAAACAACAAAAAGGCTGCCTCTTTTAAAACAGCAAAAACTGAAGGGGGGTATAGTCTATCATGATGGTCAGTTTGATGATTCACGAATGGCAATTTCTCTGGCAACAGCGTGTGTGGAAAACGGAGGGAACGTCCTGAATTATTTCAGGGTCAATGACCTGATGAAGGATGAAAAAGGAAAGATAACAGGTGTATATGCAGAAAACCTCGAAACGGGAAGTAAATACAGCATAAATGCCAAACTTGTTATTAATGCCACAGGTGTTTTTGCGGATGAGATCCATAGGATGGATAATCCACAGGCAAGACAGACAATACGGCCCAGCCAGGGGGTTCATATTGTCCTGGATAATTCATTTCTTCAGAGTCAGTCGGCAATTATGATCCCCAAAACTGAGGATGGCAGGGTATTATTCGCAATTCCATGGTATGGAAAGGTTGTTACAGGTACAACTGATACACCTCTTGATACAATTACTCTTGAACCCTTACCCCTCGACGAGGAAGTAGACTTTATTCTCAGGACAGCAGGAAAATACTTGGTGAAAAAGCCGTCGAGAGAAGATGTGCTTTGCATCTTTGCAGGATTACGTCCTCTGGCTGCTGATCCTGATAACCCTTCAGCTACGAAAGAGGTTTCACGCAGACATAAAATTACACTCTCCCCGTCGGGGCTTCTTTCCATTATCGGGGGAAAATGGACATCATACAGACGGATGGCAGAGGAAACACTCAATAAAGCAATAAAAACCGGAATTCTTGAAAACAGGAAATGCCTGACAAAGAAATTCAGTTTGTTTTCACATGATCCGGAGTTACATACAAAACGGCTTCAAATATATGGCAATAAAGCAGTTGAAATTGAAAAAATGATATGTGACCAACCTGATCTGGGAGAACTGGTTAATCCCCTTTTTCCTTATACTAAGGCTGAAATTGTTTGGATCTGCAGAAATGAAATGCCGCGAACCCTTGAAGATATGCTTGCCAGAAGAATACGGGTACTATTTCTCGATGTAAAAACAAGTCTGGCTGTAGCTCCCGCTGTTGCAGAAATTATGGCAGATGAATTCAGATATGACAATAGATGGAAGGAACAACAATTAGAGGAATACAACAAATTGGCATTAAATTATTTATAGTATGAAAAAATTCATTCTTGCTCTTGATCAGGGTACAACCAGTTCACGGGCAATTG
>CAZOZU010000122.1:0-6267 GCA_964584355.1 uncultured Rikenellaceae bacterium | reverse complement strand
AAACCAGGTCATCTGTCTCTTTGCGAACTGGTGTATCGCTGTCTCAAGATCACATACCATTTCATCATACCCGTACCTGCCTGCCAGAAATAATGTAATATACTTATATTCAAGACCATAAGAAATAAGCGTTTCTTTTCTTACCCCGTTTGACAATAATTCTTTTACCTCATCTACCATACCTTCAGCGAGGCGCTTTTTCAATCGTTCGGTGATTCTTTTGCGCCTTTCGTCCCTGTCGAACTTTATGCCTGCAATAAAAGCTTTAAGATGTGGAAACAGACTCTGTCTTCCATCTCCAGCCCTGTTGTATTGTTCAATTTCTATAGCTCTAATAATCCTTTTTTTCGTATCGATATCTGTTATATTGTGCAATTTTTTAAAAGTAGACAAGATCCCTATAAGCTCCTCCATGCTCTTTTTCTCAAGTCTGGCCCGCAGTCCACTGTCAGGAGGCACCTCCTTCATTTTGTATCCGGTGATAATACTGTCGACATACATACCAGAACCGCCACACATCACTGGGAATACATTCCGCCTTTTCATGTCTTCATATACATTTTTAAATTCGCGCTGATATTCGAAGACATTGTATTTATATCCGGGATCAACAATATCTAATAGATGACAAGGTACAGCCCTGCCATCTACGTAATAATCTGAATAATCTTTCCCTGTACCCAGGTTCATTCCCCTGTAAACCTGACGTGAATCTGCACTTATTACTTCTCCTCCCATACGGGCTGCCAGGTTAACTGCTAATGTAGTCT
The DNA here is from genome assembly GCA_964584355.1 of uncultured Rikenellaceae bacterium. Taxonomy (GTDB): domain Bacteria; phylum Bacteroidota; class Bacteroidia; order Bacteroidales; family VadinHA17; genus LD21. The sequence continues at coordinate 5,497 of CAZOZU010000122.1, read as the reverse complement.
TTCCGGATGCGGTTGGTCCTGTGATAACCAGAAGATCATATTTATGTTTCGGTTTTTGTGACATCACCCTGACCTGTTCAACATAAAAGGCAAGTTACCATAAAATTACGTAATTTTGCCCTTTGCTGATCTGTAATATGACAACTATTGATGAAAAGAGGTTCCGGTGATATTGTAATCAAGAACAAGAAGGCTTCACATGATTATGAATTCCTTGAGAAATTTGTTGCTGGTATACAGCTTGCAGGGACAGAAATTAAATCTATCAGGTTAGGGAAAGCATCTGTTGCAGATTCTTATTGCTTTTTCAGTAATGGTGAATTATTTATCAGGGGTATGCATATTGCTGAATACTGGTGGGGTAATCTTAATAATCATTATCCTCTGCGTGAAAGGAAGCTTCTCCTGACCAGACGTGAACTCAAAAGGATCGAAAGGAAAGTAAAAGAGAGCGGATTGACCATTATTGTCACCAAAGTGTTTATAAATGAACGGGGATTCGCAAAGGCTGAAATTGCAATATCAAGAGGTAAAAGGGAATATGATAAGCGTCAGACACTGAAGCATAAGGAAACAGAACGGGAACTGGACCGCATCAGGAAAAGAAAATAATCCAATAACTTTCTCCTCCTTTTTTATCAGAAATTCGGGCTTAGCAGATATCTTGAGTAGAATTTTACTATACAGTCAACTGCTTCTTTTGATGTATCCACAACAGAAAAAAGTTTTAGGTCATCGGGTGATATATTTTGCTCTTCTGCCATCATTTCTTCCTTGATCCAATCGATCAGACCTTTCCAGTATTTTTTCCCGACAAGTATTATCGGGAACTTTCCTATCTTCCTTGTCTGGATCAGGGTAATTGCCTCGAAGAGCTCATCGAAAGTCCCGAATCCCCCGGGTAAGACTATAAAACCCTGGGCATATTTCATAAACATAACCTTTCTTACAAAGAAATGGTCAAAAGTGATAAGTTTATCAGAATCGATAAATAAATTGGGGCGTTGTTCAAAAGGAAGATCAATATTAATTCCCACAGATTTCCCTCCACCACGTTTAGCTCCCCTGTTTGCCGCTTCCATTATTCCCGGGCCTCCACCTGTAATGACTCCGTAACCCTTCTGTACAAGCCGGTATGCTATATCTTCAGCAAGCTTATAATACTTATCGTTATGGTGTGTTCTTGCTGATCCGAATATTGAGACGCACGGTCCGATACGGGCAAGTTTTTCAAAACCTTCAACCAGTTCGGAAATTATTTTAAATACTCTCCATGAATCTGTTGTATGTATCTCATTCCATGTTTTCGCTTTAAAAGCATCTTCTATCAGATCAGCAGGTTTATCCTTTTTGCCCATTATAATAACTTTTAATTATGCCAAATATAATTTAATTTCTTATGCCTTCAACTCTGGTTTAAGGAATAATCCGGTATAACTTTCTGCATATTCAGCAAGATCTTCAGGCGATCCGGAAAAAACAATATCACCTCCCTCCTTTCCACCCTCTTTCCCAAGGTCAATAATATGGTCAGCCATTTTAATCACATCCATATTATGTTCAATGACAATGACTGTGTTACCTCTGTCGACGAGACGGTTCAGCACATCGAGAAGTACTCTGACATCCTCAAAATGGAGTCCTGTAGTAGGTTCATCAAGTATATAAAGTGTTTTTCCTGTATCACGGCGGGCAAGCTCTGTTGCAAGTTTGACACGTTGAGCCTCTCCACCAGAGAGAGTTGTTGATGGCTGACCTAGTGTGATATAGCCCAGGCCTACATCCTTTAGCGTTTTTAATTTATTATAAACTGAAGGAATATTTTTAAAGAAATCAACAGCCATATTAACTGTCATCTCAAGAACATCGCTGATATTTTGTCCTTTATACTTCACTTCAAGGGTCTCACGGTTATAGCGTTTGCCATTACATTCGGTGCAATGAACATATACATCAGGAAGAAAGTTCATCTCTATAGTCTTAACACCGGCACCCTGACACCCTTCACATCTTCCACCCCTTACATTAAATGAAAATCTACCTGCATTGAATCCACGAATCTTTGCTTCAGCAGTCTGCTCAAAAAGTTTCCTTATATCTGTAAAAACACCAGTATATGTAGCAGGATTGGATCTTGGTGTTTTTCCAATAGGTGCCTGGCTAACCTCAATTACTTTATCCAGGTGTTCCAGCCCGGTAATATCTTTAAACGGCAATGGAGTTTTCCCCGAGTTATGGAAACGTCTGGCAAGTGCCGGATGAAGTGTCTGGTTTATGAGGGAAGATTTGCCACTTCCCGAAACACCTGTTACACATATGAATTTGCCGAGTGGCAGAATAAAATCCACATTATTCAGGTTATGTCCCGAAGCACCTGTCATTATCAGGTATTTACCATTGCCTGTTCTGCGGTTTTGAGGAATAGTGAATTTCTTCTCGTTATTAAGAAATCCTGATGTAAGAGTTACACCTTTCATTATTTCATCAGGTCTTCCCTGAGCTACTACCAGACCTCCGTGAAATCCTGCACCAGGTCCCATATCAACAATATGATCGGCTGACATGATCATCTCTCTGTCATGTTCAACTACGATGACTGAATTGCCTGAATCCCGGAGTTTCTTCAAGGCATATATCAGTCGCCTGTTATCTCGCTGATGAAGGCCTATACTTGGTTCATCGAGTATATAAAGAACATTTACAAGCTGTGAACCGATTTGTGTGGCAAGTCTTATACGCTGGCTTTCACCTCCTGAAAGTGTTGCCGCACCTCTGTTAAGTGACAGATAATCAAGTCCTACTTCAATAAGGAACCCGAGTCTGTTTCTTATTTCCTTAAGTATCTCAGCAGCAATCTTTCTCTGTTTTTCGGTAAGCTTCTTTTCAACATCAGACAGAAACTGCAATAACTCCCTGATATCCATAGCTGACAACTCCCCTATATTCTTATCTGCTATCCTGAAAAAAAGTGCTTCTTTTTTAAGCCGGGTACCATTACATTCAGGACATACTTCATACTGTACATATTGGTCTTTTAGCCGTGTGCCGTTCTTCTTCCCGTTAACAACCTCAAGGTTGCCCACAAAATTAACGACTCCTTCAAAAGTCAGAAAATAATTCGAAGTCATTCCCAGTGGTGTGTTCGATAGTTTAAGTACTTCATCAGAACCATATAGAATCTTGCTGAGTGCCTCTTCAGGAATATCTTTAATAGGAGTATCAAGAGTAAAACCGTTCTTTTCCGCAATTGCTTCTATCTGCCAGAATATCCATACATTTCTGTACTTCCCGAGAGGTACTATTCCACCTTTCCTGATACTGAGGTTTCTGTCAGGAATAAGTTTCTTCTCATCGATACTTGATATTTCTCCCAGTCCGTTGCAATGGGGACATGCCCCCTGAGGAGAGTTAAAAGAAAAAGTATGGGGAGCAGGCTCATTATAGGAAATACCTGTTACAGGGCACATCAGGTGACGGCTGAAATATCTTGGCTTATCACTTTCACTGTCAAGGACCATCATTACTCCGTCACCCTGGTCAAGGGAAACATAAACAGAATCCCGGAGTCTTTTTTCAGTAATATCACCAATTCTGAACCTGTCAATTACCAGTTCAATAAAATGAGTTTTATACCTGTCAAGTCTCATCCCTGGTTGAAGCTCCCTGATCTCATTATTTACTCTCACATTAAGAAACCCTTTTCTCCTGAGTTGTTCAAAAAGTTCTTTGTAATGACCTTTACGCCCCTTTATTACCGGTGCCAGAAAATAGACCTTTCTATCAGCAAATCTATCCTTTATAAGATCAACTATCTGATCGTCAGTGTATTTAACCATTTTTTCGCCTGAAGACCAGGAATAAGCCTCAGCCGTCCTTGCATAAAGCAACCTCAAAAAATCATATATCTCGGTTATTGTTCCAACTGTTGACCGGGGATTTTTATTAGTAGATTTCTGTTCTATAGAGATTACGGGACTTAATCCTGTTATTTTATCAACATCAGGACGTTCCATGCCACCGAGGAACTGACGTGCATAAGTGGAAAGGGTTTCCATATAACGTCTCTGGCCTTCTGAATAGATAGTATCAAAGGCAAGAGATGACTTTCCACTACCGCTGAGCCCGGTGATAACCACAAGCCTGTTACGCGGAATGGAAACATCTATATCCTTCAGGTTATGAACCCTTGCCCCCAGGACTTTTATTTCTTCACTTATCATAACCCTGCACTGTGATATTATCAGCTTTCAGGTTCCGGATCATCAATAGTTCTCATACCCTTTGCCGGGATTTTTATTATGTATTCTTTGCCGGGCTTTGGTTTCAGGTAAGGCTTTCTGAGCCATGGATTCAAATATTTCAATATCTTATAATTTGTTCCAAAATGCTCTGCGAACTCTGAAAAACTGTCGACCACTGTATCAACTTTCATCTCTTTATATTTCAGAACAGGGTAAAGTTCATCTCTGCTTATTGAAAAACCATAATTCGCCGGTTCAGAGATAACAAGTTTATAAGCAACAACTCTGAAAATATACCTTGCTGTCTCTTCTGAAAGTAGAAGATCATAATAATTATCCTGTTGCTGAATCTTAATCTGTTCATCAAGAGCCGCTCTGCCACTATTATAGGATGCAGCTGCAAGTGTCCAGTTACCATATTTCTCGTATGACTTTTTGAAATAATCACAGGCAAACTGTGTCGATTTTTCAACATGGTAACGCTCATCAACCATCGAATTTATCTCCATACCCTGTTCAACACCTGTTGCTTTCATTATCTGCCAGAAACCGGTTGCTCCTGCCGGCGAAATCATATTACTGTATTCGCTTTCAGCTGCAACAAGATATTTGAAATCGTCAGGTATATTGTTTTTCCTGAGTATCTTTTCAATAACGGGAAGATACCTGTTTGCTCTTTTAATAATCAGTATTGTTGAAGAATGACGATATGCACTTGTCAATATTTCCCGGTCAAGACTCTCTCTGGTATCGAAATTCTCCAGAGGCATTTTTTCACCTGCAAAAGTGACTTCTTCAGGCAGCTTATAAGGCTTATTTGTATAAATAGTATCATGAGATATTAACATTTTGGAATCTGGATCAGCTGTACCTTTGAAACTCTCTGCAACTGACAATATTATTATCAGTACACCGGCCAGTATAAGTACTGCGAAAATTGAATTCCTGTGTGAATTTAGCATAATTAACAGGGTATTTAGAAATAAATTGCAAAGGTAATATTTTTATACCTTATAAATAACTCCGGCATACTCTAAAATAAATAAACAAGAAACAGGGATATCTGAAAGGAGAGATCAGAATTTGTAAGAGACACCTGAGAAGACACCGAAAGAATATGGATGTACTCTCAATCCTGAAAGATCATTAAACGGATTAATGAAATATCTGAATGTCGGCTCAAGGTTCAGTGAAAAATTACTTGAGATGTTATATTCCATTCCCATACCCAGTGAGCTGCTGAATGTCAGGATATT
>CAZOZU010000121.1:0-6274 GCA_964584355.1 uncultured Rikenellaceae bacterium | reverse complement strand
ATGTATATACATGTACCGGTGTTACGAGTCCTTTCCTTTCCGGCCAGTTCCAGTGTGGAAGGATATATGCCATTGGAAGGTCAGGTCTCCATTTTGACTGGTATAGCCAGAATCGGTCCTTTTTAAAACCTGCCAGGTCGAGAATCCCGAAATAGCTGCTTCTTGCCGGCACCTCTTTAACTCCCTGTTCGTCAAGCATTTCTTTTATACGTTTATACTGTTCTGTGCCTGGACTGACACCGGTCAGATCACCGTAATAAGGGGTTGGTTCTCCAAGGTAATCGAAGCCTGTCCAGACAAACTCTCCGAATGTTCCCGGATATTTATCGATCATTTCCCATTGTGCATCCGGCGTAGTGGCCCACCATGTATGGGTTAGATCATATGATGATACCTGGAAGATCCCCTGACCGGGAATATTGCTTTCAAGCCCACTGTCGAATACCGGGAAAAAATATTCACCCCTTGAGCTTATAGTAGAGGCCGATTCGCTGGCGTGAAAGGGGAGGTCTTTATTATCTTCATGACCAAAGAATGCTTCATATCTGTGGAGCCTGTAATTTATTCCAAATACATCCATAGTTTTCTGGAAACCGTTGGTACCCGATTCATCTCTGTCACATCCGACAGTGACCGGACGTGTGTTGTCCTCCGATTTTACTATATTTCTAAGGTTTTCGGATAACCATGGATTACCTTGGTCAGGAACCTCGTTACCGGTACTCCACAAAATGACTGATGGATGATTCCTGTCGCGGCGTACCAGGGCTTTCAGATCTTCTGCATGCCAGGCATTAAATATCTTATTGTAGTCAAGAGGTTTTTTACCTATTCTCCAGGCGTCAAATGCTTCATCTTCAACAACGAAACCCATCCTGTCACACAGGTCGAGCAATTCAGGTGCGGGAGGATTATGGCTTGTCCTTATGGCATTACACCCTAGCTCTTTGAGTATCTCAAGCTGCCGTTCTGCTGCCCTGATGTTGAATGCAGCTCCCAGTGCTCCGAGGTCATGGTGCATGCATACTCCTTTAATATCAACTTTACGTCCGTTAAGAAAAAAGCCATCGCGGGCAGTGAATTCAATAGTTCTTAAACCTATATTTACACCGAGGCTATCTAATACTTTATCTCCACTAACAATAGTAACAACAACTCTGTATAGCTGAGGATCATCAATATCCCACAGAAGAGGCTGGGTGATAACAATATCCTCCCTGAAATCATGTTTTTTCATCCCGGGTATGGAAGCAGTTGAACCAAATGATTCACCAAATACTACTGAAGATTGCTCTCCCTTGCTGTTAAGCTTGTAGACAGTGGCTTTTATAGATAAGGAAACAGGATCGTTGAGGTGGTTTTCGACTTCTGACAGAACGCTGATAACAGCTCTTCCTTTATTCACTTCAGGTGTTGTGCAGAAAACACCGTTGTGAGCAATATGTACCTGTGATGTTTTCACCAGCCATACATTCCTGTATAATCCGGCACCAGGGTACCATCTTGAATCCCAGTTTTTAGTGTCGAGTCTTACAGCAATAATGTTTTCAGTATCAAACAGGACATAATGTGTGAGGTCAAGACGGAAGGATGTATAACCGTAAGGCCATTCACCGACATATTTACCGTTGAGCCAGACTTTTGTATTTGCCATAGCACCGTCGATATCTATATAGATTCGCTTTCCTCTGTCAGAATCATCAAGAGTGAAATGCTTCCTGTACCAGCCTATTCCCTTCCATGGAAGGAGGCCTGTGTTGTTTTCAAGAGTGTCACTGAAAGGGCCCTCTATTGCCCAGTCGTGAGGAAGGTCAACGGTTCGCCATTCATTGTCATTAACCGATGGCATCTGAAGGTTTTCGGGTTCCTTAACATCATTTACAGTCTCATCCCAGGCATGGAAATACCTTACAAACTTCCACCCTTCATTAAATGACTCATGTGAACGGGGTGAGTCCTGGGCTTGTAAAACATTTGATAAACAGAAAATTAGTCCTGCAGATAACAGGAAATATAAAGTTTTATATTTCATCATCTAGTTGTTTTTTTCTTTTCCAAGGTAAATAATTTTAATCAAAATGGACACAAAGGATATTCCAAATAGAGTATTAATTTTCTTATTTTTATCCATTCAAAAACATTCAGATATGAAAAGACTAACCACATTCAATACTATCATCTTTTGCTTTTCTTTACTATCACTCAACGCACAGTATATAGCTCCTGAACTGAGAGTATTTACACGTCAGGATACTCTCCGTGGATCGATAACTCCTGAGAGGTCATGGTGGGATCTTACCTATTATCATCTCGATATTGAAGTCAAACCTTCTGACAGTACGATTTCAGGTACTAATACTATAACATACAGGGTAATTGAAACTGCTGATATCATGCAGATCGACCTCCAGGAACCGGTGAACCTGACCATGGCACAACAAAATGGAACAGAGCTGGAATTTAAACGTGAAGGAAATGTTTTCTGGATCAGGATGAAAGAGCCACAGGAGCCGGGGAAGATTTACTCTTTATTGCTAACTTATGAGGGGAAACCACATGCCTCGACAAGACCTCCATGGGAGGGGGGTATAACATGGAGGAAGGATACAAATGGTCTTCCCTTTATCGCTTCTTCTTGCCAGGGTGATGGGGCAAGCCTCTGGTGGCCATGCAAGGATCATATGTATGATGAACCCGACAGCATGCTGATAAGTGTAACTGTACCTTCAAACCTGATGGATATCTCCAATGGCAGGCTGAGAAGCATTAAAAAGAACAGGAAGGCTAAGACCACGACCTATAACTGGTTTGTTGCAAATCCGATAAATAATTATGGGGTAAATATCAATATAGCCAACTATGCTCATTTCTCCGAGGTTTACAACGGAGCAAAGGGTGACCTTGACTGCGATTATTATGTTTTAAAGGAAAACCTTGAAAAAGCGAAGGTCCATTTTAAACAGGTACCGATGATGCTTGAAGCCTTTGAATACTGGTTTGGGCCTTATCCTTTTTATGAGGACGGCTATAAGCTTGTGGAAGCACCCTACCTGGGGATGGAGCACCAGAGTTCAGTAACCTACGGCAACGGTTATCAGAACGGTTATCTCGGACGAGATGTCAGCGGCTCGGGATGGGGTGAAAAATTTGATTTTATCATCATTCACGAATCGGGTCACGAATGGTTTGCCAACAGTATAACATATGAAGATGCAGCCGATATGTGGATACACGAAAGTTTTATAAATTATTCCGAAGGCCTGTTTGTTGAATACCATTTTGGCAAGGAAGCCGGGACCGAATATGTACTGGGCAGCCGCCATAACATAAGGAATGACAGTCCAATTACGGGAATCTACAATGTAAATGTCAGCGGTTCGGGCGATATGTATTATAAGGGAGGTAATATGCTCCATACACTACGCCAGATAATTGATGATGATGAAAAATGGAGAGGCATACTTCGCGGCCTGAACATAGAGTTCTATCATCAGGTTGTAAAAGGCTCGCAGATAGAGGATTACATAATAAAAGCGACAGGTCTGGATCTAAAGCCTTTTTTTGATCAGTATCTGCGTGATATAAGAATACCTGTTTTTGAATATTTTATCAAAGATGACATCCTTAATTACAGGTGGAATAACTGTGTACAGCGATTTGAAATGCCTCTTAGGATTTTTTTAAATGGTAAATCAATGATTTTATCTCCGACCCGGAGGTTTCAAACATTACAACTTGGATCAGCAAATGCTACTATAACAGTTGATCCCGATTACTATGTCGCTACTTTAAATATGACAGGGAAGTGAAAAACGGTACGACGGTACGACGGTATGACGGTACCATTATACCATCTGAATACCAATTAGTAAATTACTTCTTTAACAGCACGGGTTTACCGAATCCTATCTTTTCAAGTGGCTTCATCTGTGTTGCCGCATCACCTACAACAACATAATACATCTTATCGGGAACAATATATTTTTCAGTTATGGCTTTATGTTCCTCCCGGGTCATGTTTTTGATTATGCTTTCTTCTTTTTTGATGTAATCGGGTTCAAAGCCGTATTTGGTCATAGTAGAGAGCATTCCGAGACGATCTCCGTTAGTTTCGAAACGCAGGGCACTTGATCTGATCATACAGTTTTTAATGAACTGAAGATCTTCATCGGTTACACCTTTGCAGTATTTTTCCATTTCCTCCTTAAAGATCTTTACCGATTCGAATGTTGCATCAGATCTCACGCTTGATGCGGCACTGAACGGAGCAGTAGTCTTCATTTCATAGAAATAGCTTGAAGCCCCGTAGGTGAATCCTTTTTCTTCACGAAGTATCTGGTTAAGGATACTTGTGAATGCTCCTCCGAGCCTGTAATTTATGAATTCCGCTTTTATATAATCGGGATTATCCCTTGAAATAGCCGGGTATCCTATCTGGATTACCGATTGCCTTGAACCCGGAATATCTTTAAAATAGATTGTTGATTTGTCAGGTTTTACAGGTTCAGGATATTTATTCAGAGTAACCTCTTTAGCTTCCCATTCATCAGCAAGTGGTTCTAATGCCTTGAGAGCCTCTTCCTTCGACACATTGCCCACTATCAGTATCCTTGCAAGTGAAGGTGAGAGATTATTATCATAGAAAGCTTTCAGATTGTCAATTGTGATCTGGTCAACAGATTCCAGGGTGCCCCGTGTGTTGTAACCAAAGATATGATCTATCCCGTAAAGCAGTTTATAGAAAGCCTCGCTTGCCACTGCTCTTGGCTGGGCTTCTGCCTGGATAATATAGTTTCTGGCACTTGTCAGTGCTATTTCAAATTCTGTTGAATCCCATCTTGGTTCCAGAAGAATCTCTTTCATCAGAGTAACAGTCTTTCCAAAATTTCTTGACAACATACTTGCGCTCATTGAAATTTCCTCGCGTGATGCTCTTACATTTATACTTGAACCAAGGAGCTCAATCTCTTCTTCCAGGTCTTCAGGAGTCTTATTCTTTGTCCCCTGGGGAAGGATATTAGCTGTCAGGGTTGCGACACCTGGAAGATCTGTATTATCCTGCAGAATTCCGCCGTCGATAACAATAGTCACTTCAGCAAGCGGCAATTCACTGTTTTGAATGCCATAAACCTTAATGCCATTTGACAGCTCTGTATTCCACACTTCAGGAACCTTTACTTCCGGTTCTGGTCCTGCAGGAGGTTCAACAGTGCGGTCAATAGCTGAAGCAGTTTTTTCTATCTCTGCTCCGGTCTCCTTTGCAATTTCAACCTGACTGGCTTCTGTTATACTCTCTTCCTTGATGTTTGCAAGCACTGAATTGTCTGCAACCGTTTCGGTCTCACCTTTTGGAACAAAACTGGTAACCATGTGAGGTTTATCCTTTATGTACTGGTTATAAACCATCATAACATCATCGAGGGTTACAGCTTTGATATTCTCAATATCTTTTTCAATGAAACCCGGATCATCAAGGTATGTGTTGTAAAATGCCAGCTGAAGTCCTTTATAGAATACACTGTTTATCTGGTTGTAGAAGCTGATTTCACTGAGGGCCTTTACCCTTTCAACATCCTTTTCAGTGATACCTTCTTTTTCAAAACGATCGAATGCTTCAAAAACAGCATCTTCTATTTCTTTCAAGGTCTTGCCTTCATTGGCCCGGATGTTTATTGTAAATTCACCTGCAAGCTCAGAGCTGTAATTATATGCATTGGCCCTTGAGGTAAGCTGTTTCTCCTTAACCAGTACCTTATACAATGGTGCTTTCTTACCTTCAGAAAGTATCCTGGCCAGGAAGTCGAGGGAATACATGTCTTTGTTATATTGTTCAGGAACCGGCCAAACCATAGTTATTTCAGGTACGTTGGCATAGTTATCCTCATGATATAGCTTCTTCGTATCTGAAAGCGTTACCGGCATGGGATCACGGGATTCTACCTGTCCGTGTGATTCTATTTCCCCGAAATATTTATCAATCAGCGGTTTAACTGAGTCGGCAATAAAATCTCCGGCAAGGACCAGAGTTGCATTATTTGGTCCGTAAAAGTTACTGTAATAGGTCCTCACATCATCAAGGGTGGCATTTGTGAGATCTTCCATTTCACCTAAAACCGTCCAACTGTAGGGATGTCCTTTAGGATAAAGATTATTACAGATGACATAATCCGTAAAACCATATGGTGAATTATCTTCATACTGCCTTTTCTCAGTCTGAACAACATTTTGCTGTACTGCCATCAGATGTGGTGTTACCGAATTGATAAAGAATCCC